>SYEI01000397.1 GCA_005800865.1 Bacteroidota bacterium
ATAATCTACATAGCCTTGTTTATGATAATTCATTACTCCTAAAATTCCTATTGGCAACAAAAACATAAAAAAGGTGGTGCCTTGTGCTTGATGCTGCGTAAACCCAAGAAAATAAACTAATACTGGCACAATGATGATGCCCCCGCCGATGCCAACCATGCCGCTTAAAAATCCAGCTGCTAATCCTACAGCTAATAAAATTAATAGAATTTGTATAGTCATTGGCTTTTTGTTTTGCATGATTACTAAAAATCAGTAGTTAAAGATAAATAGGTCATTCCTTTTTGCACTTTTTTATCATCTACCCCCCAAGCAAAATCAACACGAATAAAATAACCTAATAAACGCGAACGTAATCCGAAACCATAACCTCCAACAATTGGCTCTTTTTGGTTAAAAATAGTTAGAGTGACAGGATTACCAACATACACATTTTTGTTCAATACGTTTTCATCGCTATAAGGATTTACATCATACCAAGCCATTCCTAAATCTCCGAAGCCAATAATTTGAAAATTTTGAACAAAGTCCGAACGAATTGGTCGGTTTAATAAATATTTAAATATTGGCCAACGTACTTCACTATTCCATACTACAAAATTATTTCCATTACGAATATTTTGTTTAAAGCCTCTCAAGTTAGTAGCTAAAGTTTGAAACTGATATTGTTCTGGTTTTACAATATTAATACTATTATCAAACTGAGGGTTTAACCAGTTATCTACACCACCTAAGTAGTACACTAATCTGTCTTTACCCAAAGAAGTAGCGCCAGCAACACGATTAGCCCAAATTAAATCTCTATGAATTTTTTTATAATTACGGAAATCAAAACCCATAGTTAATAAATCATGCTGTTCCTCCTTAACTAGTCTCCAATACTCTGCCCACATTTTAAAACGAGTACCGTTATATAAATTCAATCCTCTTTTTCTGGTGTTATCAAAAATATATTCCACTTTGGCTCCACCATAATTATCATAAGCATTTGGTGTGGGCAAACTCTGATCGCTAACGGACGCAAATACAGTTCTATCATTACGATACATAATAGACAATTTAGTGGCAGACACTTCGCTAAATGGAATTTTCCAAGTATAACGAGCATCATGCGTTAATATTTTGGCAATACCAGCGTAACCATTAACTTTTAAAAATGATTGTCGGTGTAAGACTAATTGCCTATCTACATTTTTAATTCTATTTTCCCAGCTTAATAAATATTCATTGTCCAAAGAACCGGCAATACGAAATCCAGCAACAATACGTTTATCTTCAAATAAATCGCTTAGTCCAATTTTAAATAATGCATTTAATCCAGGATTCAGATATACTGGACTTCCACCGCCGGTAAATCGCTGGTAATTGGTTCCTAAAAACGAATTATCTAATTGCGTAACAACTTGATCGGTTTTAAAACTAGTGTAGTAATTTTGCTGTATAGGGAAACGCAATTCATTAGAAGAATTACCTCCTGCTTCTTGAGGATTTTTAACCCCAAGTCCAGGAGAGTTTGGATCGATAGGTTTCGTATTTACAACAAAAGGATCTTTTTTCTTTTCTCCCTTAATATCATAATTTTCAAAATCAATACCTTCTGTTTTTTTTGCTGTTGTATCAGCCACTTTTTGTCCTAAATTCTCATCACGTCGAACAGGGTTTGTAATAATTATTTTATCTGGGTCAGCCAAATTTGTTCGAGGAACAGCTTTAAACCAAGTGTTATTAAGCTTTATAGGCTTGATGTCATTTGGAGGAGTTAATGGAGACACCATTAATCTTTCTTTAAAATTATCGATAATAATTTCAGCGTATTTAGTATAACGCGCATTGATATGATGTTCTTGAATATTTTTTTGGTAATTAGTAATGGCTTTTGAATTATAAAAATAACGGTAATGCTCCGTTGTATCTACAAAAGCAATGGAACTATCTAACTCACCAACGTATCTATTATAAACACCATTGGCCTCTCCTAAATAAGCAATAACTCCCTTGCTATATTCTTGCGGACTAGTTTCATTTACATCAGGCGTGTTAGTTACTCTATATAATAAATTAGATTTAGTAGCTGCATTATAATAAAATATATCGCTGTTTTTAGAAAACTTTAAATACAATTTTGCATCTTCATTTCCTTTGATAGTATCATGTGTTCTGTTGGATTGAAATAAAATGCCTTTTGAGTTATCTACAAACACAGGGTTGTTATCGTCCCATGCATCATTAGTAATTTGCTCTACTCCACCAGAATTTAATGTGAAGATAAAAATATCAGATTGACCTTTACCTTTTTTAACGGCACTCATTACTATACGTTTGCCATCATGTGAAAACGCATAACTGTTTACTTTTTCAAAGCCAGTAACATTTCTCTTATTTGTTTCTTTGCTTTCTGCATCGTAAGTATGAAGTTTCAAAACATTTTTACGTTCGTATATCATCGACACCACTGTGTTATTTGGGTGCCACGCAATTAAAGGATAGGTATTATCTTCTAAACGCTCTAATTTTGGATTTAATTTAATTAAACGTTTAACTTTTTTCTCACCAATTGTATTGATAAACACTTTATACTGGCCTAATTCATTAGTTGCATAACTTATTTTTTGCCCATCAGGACTCACCTTTAATTGATAATAGTGACGTGATTTTTTTTGTTTTTTAAGAACAGATTCCGTGACAGGATTTTTACGGGTACTATCTCTATAATCAAAATAACGTTTCGCCATTTTATTAGTGAACTCACTAGTCATATATTGAACGGATGTTCCAAGCACATATAAAAAAGCGTTATTAGGATTACGACTCACTTTAGTCATATATAACAAATTAGGAATCACAGCTTCGCCATATTCCTCAGCAACATAATACCACATAGCGTGACCAGCCATGGTTGCTTCTTTACCAGTTAATTGATTAAACTTCAAAAATTTATCATTTTGTATAGCATCCATTACTCGATTATCAATGGAGGAGTTCCAACCTTCTGATAAATAGGCAATCAATCCGTTTTTAAACCAATCCGGCAAGGCTAATAATGTTGAGTTTCTAACAATATCTCTAGTTCTTCCGCCATACATCATTTGGTCAACCATCAACTCAGCTAAAGCAGCACGAATTTGTTTGTCTAAATCAGCATGAGAACCCGTAAAATAAATGAAAATTTTATCTCCAATAATTCGAGTAACACCTCCAATGTTTCCATTTTCTTCAGATGCTAATCCAATATTGCTTTGTTTGAAATCGTTTTGGTTATTGTAAACAATGATGTCAATTTTATCATCCAATTGAAAATCCAAACGTTTTTCCATAATGGGCAATTGCCTATCTACCGAAGTTGCTGCATATCTCGCAATTTCTTGGCCTCCTTCATATAAATACACTCTAAAACGTTCAAAGTCAAAATAGGTCCAATTAAACGACTGATATTGCAGACGGTTTTTTCCAAATTCTAATTGAGAACCATAATAGAATTGTGAATACGTAGTTTTAATACATACCACTAGAAAAAATAAAGAAAGTAACCGCTTCATTAAATTGAATAATAAGCCCTAAATTTAGCGAATAATTCTTTAAAATACTATGATAAACGTACACTATTTTGCCTTCGGTCCTTTTCAGGAAAACACCTATGTTTTATGGGATGAAACCAATGAATGTATCATATTTGACCCAGGAAATAGCACTGCTAGCGAAAACAAAAAATTAAGCGATTTTATATCACAAAATAACTTAAATGCGAAACGTTTAATCTTAACTCACGCTCATATCGACCATATTAATGGTAATAAATATGTATTTGATACTTTTGGCTTACTACCAGAAGTGCATAAAGATGATGTTTACTTTATTGAAAAACAGGTTGCAACAGCAAATATGTATGGTATACCAACTATTCAAAGTCCGATGCCCAAAGAATTTATCAAAGAAGGTGACGTGATTAGTTTTGGCAATTCGTCTTTACAAACATTGCATACACCAGGGCATTCACCAGGAAGCATATCTTATTATAATTTAGAAGATAAATTCATAATTGGTGGAGATGTTTTATTTTATGGAAGTATTGGCCGTTCCGATTTACCGATGGGAGATCACGACACATTAATAAAATCTATCAAAGAAAAATTAATACCATTAGGTGATGACATGAAAGTATATAGTGGACATGGAATGCCAACTACGATTGGTTTTGAGAGAATGAATAATCCTTTTTTAGTTTAAGTTTAACCGCAAAGAGGCAAAGAAAAAAAAGCACAAAGAACACAAAGAAAGGTCAAGTACTACATAACAAACACTCTGAGAACTTTGCGAAGAAATTTTGCGAACTCTGCGGTTAAATTTTACACAAATGTCAAATAATCTCATAAAAGAAAGCAGTCCTTACCTACTTCAACACGCCAACAATCCTGTGAATTGGTATGCCTGGAATGATGAAACTTTAGCGTTAGCTAAAAAGGAAAACAAACTCATTTTAATAAGTATTGGTTACAGCGCTTGCCATTGGTGCCATGTGATGGAACATGAAAGCTTTGAAGATGAACAAGTAGCAACGATTATGAACGAAAACTTTATCAATATAAAAGTTGATAGAGAGGAACGTCCTGATATTGACATGGTGTATATGGGTGCTGTGCAATTAATGACAGGGCAAGGAGGTTGGCCTTTGAATTGTTTTGCTTTACCAGATGGAAGACCTATTTATGGTGGAACCTATTTCCCTAAAAAACAATGGATAAATGTGTTGGGAAATTTAGCTGATTTATTTGCTACTAACCCTAATAAAGCTTATGAATATGCGGCTCATTTAACTGACGGGTTGGAGCAATTAGAAATTCCAAAAGTATATGATGGAACTAGTTTTGAGCTGTTAACGCTTACCAATTCAGTATATAAATGGAAACAATCATTTGACACAGAACATGGCGGACCAAACCGCGCTCCCAAATTTCCTTTACCAAATAATTATCAGTTTTTATTGAACTATCATTTTTATGAAAATGATTTGAATGTCAAAAAACATTTGGATTTAACCCTAACCAAAATGGCTTGGGGCGGTATTTACGACCAATTAGGCGGAGGTTTTGCCAGATACAGCACCGACGTGCTTTGGAAAGTACCACACTTCGAGAAAATGTTGTACGACAATGCGCAATTGGTTAGTTTATACAGTGAAGCCTACAAACAAACCAAAAATGAATTGTACAAAAAAATAGTTTACGAAACCATAGACTTCGTAAAACGTGAATTATGCAATTCGGAATTTGGCTTTTATTCGGCACTAGATGCGGACAGTGAAGGTATAGAAGGAAAATTCTATGTGTGGCAAAAAGAAGAATTACATAGATTACTAAAAAATGATTTTGAATTATTTGCAGACTACTACTGTGTGAATGACATTGGTTATTGGGAAGATGAAAACTATGTATTGATGCGTGACACAGAAGAATCTATCATTGCATTAAAACACAATGTATCTATTTCTGAACTTCAACAAAAAATCAAAGCTTATAACGCCATTTTATTGGATGTTAGAGAAAAAAGAGTAAAACCAGGATTAGATAATAAAGTATTAGCCTCTTGGAATGGCTTAATGTGTAAGGCACTAGCAGATGCTTATTTAGTTTTTGAAGAAGAAGATTTTAAAACACTCGCACTAGCCAATGCTAATTATTTAGTCAAAAATTATTGTAAAGAAAATGGGCAATTACTACGCGTCATTAATAATAACACTTCTATTTCTGGCTTTTTAGAAGATTATGCCTTTGTAATTGACGCCTTTTTATCAGTGTATTTAATTACAGTAAATGAAAACTGGTTATTGAAAGCTAAAGCATTGGCGGATTACACTTTAAAACATTTTTACGACGATAAACAAAATACGTATTACTTTACTGATTCTAGTCAGGAGAAATTAGTGGTTCGAAAAGCCGAATGGAGCGACAACGTAATTCCTGCTTCCAGCTCACAAATGGCGATTAATTTATATAAATTATCTATTTATTTTGATGACACTAACTATCGTCAAATTTCTGAAAAGCTTTTAAAATCAGTAATAAAAGAGATCGAGAGTTATGGTCCAGGATATAGTAATTGGGCGTGCCTATTACTCCAATATTTGAAACCTCAAATCGAAGTGGTAATTGTTGGTAAAAGTGTTAATGAAAATTTAGTAGCACTATATAAACAAAGCCCTCCAAATGTGATATTTGCTTTAAGCGATAAAACATCAGATTTACCATTGCTAAAAAACAGATATGTTGAAGGACAAACATTGATTTATGTTTGTAAAAACAATAGCTGCTTATTACCAACCGAAACTGTTGCTGAAGCTCTAAAGCAAATTGAAGAAGGAACTACAAAATAAATGGAATGTGAAGTGTAAAATACTAATCGTGTTTTTCATCTTATCACTTTTTACTTATCACTCGTCGCTTATCGCTCAGACATTGATTCCAACTGCTGAAACAGCCTTTGAAAATCAATTGCCATTTAATACGGAGTATATCAAATCTCAAAAAATTAAATCTATCACTTTTGATATCATTGATAAAAAAGATTTACAAGTAGCTGAAGACAAAGGATTATTAACTTATTACGAATTTAATACCAATGGTTTTTTAACTCGTTTTTATAATACCTCTATCATTAAAGTGATTCAAAAAGAATACCTTTCAGAACCCGTTTATCGAAGAGGTAGAAAAATAAGTAACGGGCACTCTTATACCAAAAATGAATATGTGTATGATACGGTTTCTACCAACTACTTTTATACCGACAATAATTTATTGAAGTTGAAACGCTATAATGATGGCACTTATTATGAAAGTAACTATTATGATTATTCTGCGGAAGGGAAAGTAGAAAAAGAAAAACGTTGTAAAGAAACCAATGTATCAGAAAATAAAACAGAGTTTAAATTAGGCGGGCAGTTCATTATCAGTGAAGAAACATTCAAATATTTATCTACTGGAAAAAATCAATACAAAAAAATCTGCATGAACGATGAAGGCAGACCTTATAAAGAAATTATTTATACTCTGAATGAGACCAATAAACCAGTGTCCATTAATGAACAATACACCGTTGCTTGGATTACACAAAACAGCAATTTTGAGTATAATACCAAAGGACAATTAACTAAGGCTTCTTATAA
>SYEI01000398.1 GCA_005800865.1 Bacteroidota bacterium
TCCCCCGCTTACAATACCGACAATATTATATTCTTTTGAATCTTTGCTTTTGCATATAGCATTGTAAAGATTGATTGCATGAGAATCACCAAAAACTACAATTGTTTTAAGAGGATCATATCTCCTGATCACGTCTTCAGCGAAATCAATCGAATACTTTGAAGCAACGCAGTTATCAGAAGCAAAGGGTTTTTTAAGATGTTGATTATCTGACGCTAATTTTAATTTTTGGTATGCCTCATGATCAATTAATAATTGTTTTTCAATATACGATTGACATCCTGACTGATTGAAAAAAATAGCAAACCCGAATGAAACTGCTAATATGTATAACCCAATTGACTTTTTGAGCGACCAAAAAGCCTTTTTTCTTTCAATGTAACAATAAGTTAAAAAAGAGAGCGCAAAGGTAACTGCAATCGGAATCAGAAAATTTAAGAAACCTCGCGGCTCACTAAATTCAGATAAATTGAAAATTAAAATAACCGGTAAGTGCCACAAGTAAAAGCTATAGCTAATTTCACCCAGGTAATTAAAAATGCTATTATTAAATAAATTTGAGATCGGTTTGTCACCGCTAAAAAAATACAACAAAATCCCAGTAATTAGCGATAAAATAAAGGATCCTATGTGCGGATGGAAAGGCAATAAAAAATCAAAAAGTAGTTGAGATAAATAAATAGATAAAACAAGCAATAGAAAAACAGATTTTACCCAATTTTGATAATGATCAAATTTAGAAATTTTATAATAGTAAGCAAACAGCACACCTACCATAAACTCAAACAATCTAGTCGGAAGATTGTAAAATGTCAAAGAAAACATTCCAAAATAGTTTAAAACAACTGATAGTAAAAGTGATAGCCCAATTGTGGATATTAGTATACATTCCACCAGTTTACCCCTTTTGATTTTCAGCAACCTTGAAATCCATGGAAAGAATAAGTAAAATTGCCACTCAATAGATAAACTCCAGGTGTGCAAAAATAGGTTAAATTCTTGACCTGAAGCAAAGTAGTCACCATTTCGCCAAAACCATATATTTGAAATAAATGTAAGCGACGCAAGAAATGAAATAATATGAAATTTAATTTTAAAAGGTAGAACCACAGCGAAACTCGCAACCAAACACAGCGATACCACCAACAAGAACGGCACCATTAGTCTAACTATCCTTCTTCGATAAAAGTCTACGGCTCCGGTTTGATTTACTCGAGTCTCTCTCTTTAGCCAACTGTAGGTAACTACATATCCTGATATCACAAAAAATATATCAACACCAATGTAACCGCCGGGGAACAATTGTCCGTTTAGATGGTATAACAATACCATCAACATCGCGATAAACCGCAAACTAGAAATCTCTGATATTCTTGCAATCATTGGCAGCTCTTCTCGGCATATATCCAAAAAGGCACGGAGGATGCCCACGATACATTTGGGTAGTATTTCGGCCTAATGTCACTCAAATTGTAACCTTTTTCTTTGAGTATCTTCCGCACTTTATCATAAGTGTAGAAAGAATCACCATCACCTCTTTTGGCTCTAAAATCATGACAACTCACTATAATTCTTTTAATATTTTTTGCGATTGATTTCTCGAACAACTCTAATTCCCCTCCTTCTATGTTAACTTTTAATAGATCAATTTTTTCGTAGCTGCCTGCGATATTATCTAGCCGAATCCCATTTACCTCCCATCCAAACTCAAAAGTAACGTTAGAATGACTACTTGCATAATTCGCACTAAACGGGAAAATGACTGAACTCTTATCACCAACATAAAGATTTAGATTTTGAATGTTTTTTATCTTAGCCGTGTTGAGTCGAAGGTAACCAAAAACCTCGGGATTTGGTTCCACACAAATTACTTTTATATCATTAACAAAGTTTGTTAACCAAACTATTTCGTGCCCATAACCAGTGCCAATATCTAAAACCACATCACCTGTTTTTGGTAAGTAATTTTTATAATAAACCTCACTACACAACCATTCAATTAAATCAGTTCTATTTTTTTCAATTATCGGCAGAGCATGTTTAGAATTACCAATAAAAACCTGTTTACCACCAATTACCTGATAGATTCGCGCGCTCGACGGATCAAATATTATATTAAAATTAGTCCAATTTATAAAATAAATTCCTAATAAATTTTTATCCACGAGATATCTTATTAATTTTTGAAGGTAATATTTCATTTGATAGTACTGAATTTTATTACTGTTTTTTAATTAAATATTTATATTGTTATCTTTAAAAATGGTTTGATTCACGCTGATTGTCGATTGCAGATACAGTGCTCACTTTTAATTGTATTTCATGGTGTAGATAGATGAACATTATCGATATAAAATAATTTAATATCGTTAACAATAGAAAGGCAACGCTTTGATGAGTGATAGTCCACAATTCAACATACGGAACAACTAGAATTAGCCCCGCTATAAAAGCAAACAATACTGAAAGCCTAAGCCGAATTAATAAAAACCCTTTGTTTGATGCAAGGGCAAGACTATCAAAGACCGAAGTGCCTTCAATAATTCCTGAGAATAACACTGCAAATAATGCGCTTTTTAAAAGATTTAGCTCTAAACTTTCAATCACTGAAACGTTTACGCACTGATAAATCGAAAATAAGAACAATAGAATAATTGCTGAGATGGTTACCATTAAATATATCTGAAACCTAAGTATCCGCAGCCCTACTGATTTGACACCCTTGGATAATGATTTTATTACTATGCTCTGCTGGAAAAATTGTGCAATTAACCCACCACTTGTTGTAGCTACTTGGTAAAAAACCATTATTTTAGCATACTGCCCCATGTCCGTTGGACTTAAAAGAATTGAAGCAAA
>SYEI01000399.1 GCA_005800865.1 Bacteroidota bacterium
ATCTTCGTTTTTAAAAACAACTTGCGCATCAATCTGATCAGATAAGGACTCGATTAAAGATAATCCAAGAGCAGTTTCTTTTCTATCGGAAGTGTCGGCAAAACCACTGCCATTATCCATGATGCAAATTTGGATTCTGTCGAAAATTAATTGCATTTTAATTTTAATACTAGGGTTTTTATGCCCTTGATTGAAGGCATGTTTTAATGAATTGGTGATAGCTTCGTTTACAATTAAACCAACTGGAACAGCTTTTGTAATTTCCAATTCAATGACTGCTAGTTCTTCAATGATTTCTATTTGTTTTGAATTAACAGGAAAACTCTTTACCAACTCTTGAACCAATTCAAACAAGTATAATTTTAAATTGATTTTTGACAGGTTATCTTTTTTATACAATCGTTCGTGAACCATTGAAATACTCATCACTCTATTTCTCGATTCTATCATTAATTGTCTAGATTCTTCACAAGGTGCTTTTTCTGTTTGAAGATTTAATAAGCCAGTGATAATGGCTAAATTATTTTTTACACGATGTTGTATTTCTGCTAATAACGTTTCTTTTTCTTTTAAGGATTGAGAAATGATTTTTTGTGCCTCTTGTTCTTTATGCAATAAAGTTAATGCTTCGTTATTTTGACGATTGATGAGTCTCACTACTAAAAATACTAGAATTAAAGTCACGAAAAAAGCTAAGACACTATTATAAGTTAGTAAGGCAGCATTATCAGCTTCAGTAATGGTTGTGTTTTTAAAGTAAGGAATATCAATAAATCGAGAACATAAAAAGCTCACTAATACAATCGAAAAGAAAATAGCCGTTCTGGTATTTGATTTTACAGGATTATGAATTAATGCCACGCAAAAAATAACGGGAAAGTAGTAAAGGTAATTTCCTACCGAATCAATGTACTGTTGATTTAAAATAAAAATGGTAACATTGATGGTTATTACAAATAAATAGGTAGCAGCATTATGGTGTAACTTATAGTTTAAAAATAAAATGGATAAAGAAGTGAACGTTGTAAATAACACAGTTGAAATCACATAATCGCCACTAATAAAAATTACAGAAGAAACGCCAAAGAGCAGTCCAAGCAGTGTTATCAAAGCAAACAAATTAACGATTCTTGCCTCTCGTTTTTGGTAAAATTCCATTTCTGATTTTACCCCAAGGTTTATTAAGTTCCCAAAAATCATTTTTTGTATAGTACGTTTAAGGTTTCAATATACTACTTTTTTCTAAAAACAAAAGTCCTGGAATTTTTAATCTCAGGACTTTTATTTTGAATGTTTTCTAAAACGTTTAAACCACCATGTTCACAATCTTCTTGTGAACCACGATTACTTTTTTAGGTTCTTTACCATCTAAGTATTTAGCAGTTTGTTCGTTGGCTCTTACAATCGCCTCCACTTCTGGAGCTGTTAAAGTAGCGGCCAACTCTAATGTAAATTTAACCTTACCATTAAAAGAAACGGGATAATTTACATTATCGTCTACTAAAAACGCTTCATTAAAATCAGGGAAAGCTGCTGTTGATATACTTTCGGTATGACCTAACTGTTTCCATAACTCCTCTGCAATGTGAGGTGCATAAGGAGATAAACAAATTAATAAAGGTTCAAGGATTGCTCTCTTGTTACATTTTGCATCGGTTAATTCATTCACGCAAATCATAAAGTTACTAATAGAAGTATTGAAAGAAAAACGCTCAATGTCTTCTGTAATTTTCTTAATGGTTTTATGTAAGGTTTTTAATTCGCCTTTAGTTGGTTCATCATTGCTAATTGCAAATGCTCCCGAACCATAAAACAGTTTCCATAATTTTTTTAAGAAACCATGAACCCCTGTAATACCATTGGTATTCCAAGGTTTACTTTGCTCTAACGGACCTAAAAACATTTCGTATAAACGTAAAGTATCTGAACCAAATTTTTCTGCAATGTCATCGGGTGTTACTACATTGTATTTTGATTTAGACATTTTTTCTACTTCAGCTCCGCAGATATATTTCCCATCTTCCAAAATAAAATCTGCGTTTTTGAAATCATCTCTCCATTTTTTAAATGCCTCAACATCTAATATGTCATTATTAACGATGCTTACGTCTACATGTAGGGCAGAGACTTCATAATTATTTTTTAAACCAGATGAAACCAACTTGTTTTCGCCGTTAACTCTATATACAAAACTACTTCTACCCTGTATCATCCCTTGATTAATCAACTTCTTCGCAGGTTCATCAATCGCAATGTATCCAAGGTCTTTCAAAAATTTAGTCCAAAAACGCACATACAATAAATGCCCTGTCGCATGTTCGCTACCGCCAATATATAAATCTACTTGTTGCCAATAGTCTGCTAATTTTTTATCCGCAAATACCGAAGCGTTAGTTGAGTCCATGTATCTTAAAAAATACCAAGAACTACCAGCCCAACCCGGCATGGTGCTATGTTCGTAATCGTATTTGCCTTCATGTTTCCAAGAAGAAGCCGCACGAGCTAATGGTGGTTCGCCATCTTCCGTTGGTAAATATTTATCTACTTCTGGTAATACTAATGGCAATTCGTTTTCATTTAAAGCGTAAGGAATATCATTTTTGTAGTACACTGGAATGGGTTCACCCCAATAACGTTGTCTTCCAAATACCGCATCACGCAAACGGAAATTCACTTTTCCTTTTCCGATGCCTTTTGTTTCAATGGCAGAAATGGCTTTTTTGATGGCTTCTTTAACTTCTAATCCATTTAAAAAATCAGAGTTAATTAATTTTCCTTCTTTTGCATCGTACGACCCTTCGACTCCGCTCAGGGTGACATTCGATGTTGCAGCTACTACTTCTAAAATTGGTAAACCAAAATGTTTCGCGAAACTATAATCTCTGCTATCGTGCGCAGGAACTGCCATCACAGCACCTGTACCGTAACCGGCTAATACATAATCACCAATCCAAATAGGAACTTGTTTTCCTGTAAAAGGATGTTCCACATAAGAACCAGTAAACACTCCTGTAATTTTATTAATATCAGCTTGGCGTTCGCGTTCACTCCTGTTTTTTGCTTGCGTCACATAAGCTTCAACCGCAGCTTTGTTATCTGCAGTTGTTAAACTTTCTACTAATTCGTGCTCCGGCGCTAATGTTACAAACGACACACCAAAAACCGTATCAGGACGAGTGGTGAATACTTCTATCGTTTTATCAGAATTTTGAATTTTGAATTTAAGACTTGTACCTTCCGATTTTCCAATCCAGTTACGTTGCGCTTCTTTTAAACTTTCTGTCCAATCTAATGTGTCTAATCTATCTAACAAACGTTGAGCATAAGCGGTAATGCGCATGCTCCATTGTTTCATGAGTTTACGTTCTACAGGATATCCACCACGCTCACTTACTCCGTCTTTTATTTCATCATTTGCTAAAACAGTTCCTAATTGAGGACACCAGTTTACCACTGATTCTCCTAAATAGGCCAAACGGAAATTCATTAAAATGTCGCTTTTCTTTTTTTCATCAAAAGCTTTCCAATCTTCACCAGTAAACGGCTCTAAATCTTTTTCAATATCACCCGTTAAGGTGTCATCTAATTTAGCATTGAACCCTTTTGTTTCAAAAACATTAATTAGGGTTTCAATTGGCTCTGCTTTATTGGTGCTTTTGTTATACCAACTATTAAATATTTGTATGAAAATCCATTGTGTCCATTTATAATACTCTGGATTGGATGTTCTTACTTCTCTGTCCCAATCAAACGAAAAACCAATTTTATCTAATTGCTCGCGGTAACGTGCAATGTTTTGTTCAGTCGTAATTTTTGGATGCTGACCTGTTTGAATCGCATATTGTTCAGCAGGTAAACCAAAACTATCATAACCCATTGGATGCAATACATTAAAGCCTTTATGGCGCTTGTAGCGAGAAACGATATCAGAAGCAATATAACCCAAAGGATGACCTACGTGTAATCCAGCACCAGATGGATAAGGGAACATATCTAATACGTAGTATTTTGGTTTATCTCCACCATCTTTGGCAGCAAAGGTTTTGTGTTTTGCCCAATATGCTTGCCAGTTGCTTTCTATCTCTTTAAAATTGTATTCCATAATGCTTGATTTTGCGAGGTGTAAAGATAAGATTTAACCGCAAAGCTACAATAGGTTTAAATAGAGAAATCAGGACATACAAAAATAAAAAAGCCACAAAATACTTTGCGTACTCTGTGGCTTTCTTTGCCTCTTTGGAGTTAAATAACAAGTGTCTTATTCAAATACAAGCTTCCCTGATTCAACAACTTCTTTGTTATTTAAAACGCTGAAGGTGTAAATTCCTTTCGCCAAATTTCTTCTGAGGTATTGTGTTTCTTTTTCAACTATGGATAATTGATCTACTGCCTGCCCTTGTTGATTGTATAATATAAATTCCATTCCGGTTTTAGGTTCGTTTACTTTAATAACGAGAACTTCAGCTGAAGGATTTGGATAAATGCTTACATACTTTGTTCTTTTCACATCATTAGTAACAACAGAGTTGGATTCAGAAATAATTACTGACTGTGCTTTATAGGAAACAGATAAAAATA
>SYEI01000400.1 GCA_005800865.1 Bacteroidota bacterium
AAAAAAACTTACTAAAAACAAATGATATTGTTGCTGAGTTTAATAATGTTGTCAGTAAGCTGCAACTATTTAACCCTCTTCTTAAAGTTATATTTACGGTATCTCCTGTAAAGCATTTGCGCGATGGAGTAGTGGAGAATAGCGTAAGTAAATCCATTTTAATTCAATCTGCTCATCAGTTAATAAATGACCTTAAACATTGTGTTTATTTTCCTGCTTACGAACTGGTGAATGATGATTTAAGGGATTATCGCTTTTACGAATCAGATATGGCGCATCCAAACAAACAGGCCATTGATTATGTGTGGAAACGTTTTGCCGAAGTTTACTTTAATGAAAAAACAATTATCATTAATGAAATGGTGAGTCAAATACATCAAGCTTATAACCATAAGTTATTTAATAAAACCACGCAAACTTCCTTAAAATTTAAAAACAATTTCCTGCAAAAATGTGTTAATCTACAAGCTGAGTATGCCTACTTAGACTTAAGTAAAGAATTACAGTATTTTAACTCAGAAGAAAATTAAATGAAACATACAAAATTATCAATAGCAGTATTTGCAATAATAGGGTTGTTAATCTTATTCATTTCATCTTGTAAATACGGTAATGTTGAAGGTAGATTTGAGACAGAGATTTATAACAAAGCCAAAAGTACAGATGGATATGTTTGGTTTAAATACTCAGCTATATCTTTACAAAAGAGTGCTGGAAGTGGACACGAACAGCCCTTATTGAAAACGAGATATAATAACATTGCATCGGCTCAGTTAGATTCGCTAGGTAAAATAAAAACTGGAGCTGCTTTCCCTGAAGAATCCATGATCGTTAAAGAATTATTAGATAATAACGGAGACATTGAGGTTTATGCAGTTCTTTATAAAAACTCAAAACACCCTAATGCTGATTCAAAAGGCTGGGTTTGGGGTTATTATAATAAGAATGGAACGGTAAGAATTTCATCTTCCTTAAAAGGTAAAAATTGCAGCGGTTGTCATTCTCAATCTTTGAATGAGGATTACATGTTAATGAATAAATACTATCCCTAATTAATCAAGTTAAACACATATTTTTTGATTTAGATAATACGCTTTGGGATTTTGAAAAAAACTCCAGAGAAGCATTATTGCATTTGTTTTTAGAACATAATATTCAACAACACTGCCAAACTGATTTCGATGAATTCATAGAAGTTTATGAAGCCATTAATCATGACTTGTGGCATTTATATGGATTGAAACAAACTACTAAAGAAGAATTGCGTTATCAACGATTTTATAAAGCTTTTTTGCATTTCAAATATGATAATTTAAACCTAGCACATACTTGGGCAGATGATTACTTAACCATTTCGCCATACAAAACTCATTTAATTGATGGTGCGATGGATGTGTTAATATATTTACAAGAGAGATACCAATTGCATATTATTACCAATGGTTTTAAAGAAGTACAACATATCAAATTAGACTATAGTAATTTGAAACCATTTTTTAAACATATTATTATTTCCGAAGAACATGGTTTTAATAAACCAGATATTAAAATTTTTGATTTAGCTCAAAGTATAACAAACGCTCATGTGCATGAATGCGTGATGATAGGAGATAATTACGATGCAGATATTTTAGGTGCATTAAACGCTAATTGGAAAGCGATTTATTTGTCAGAAAACACCAAAGATAATAGGGATGAAAATTTTATTCAGATTAAACGATTGATAGAACTAAAAGATTTTTTCAAATAGTATTTTAGGGTTTTGCTAACCATTTTTCAATTTCAGTTTGGTCTAGTTCCATGTAATTAACCCAATTTTCAACTACAGAGTTGTTTACCATAAAAATGGCAGGCATATCAAGTCCTGCAAGGTAAACAAAGCTTCTACCATTTAAAATGCAGTAATCAATGTTTTGAGCTTTAGTATCTTCAAAAAATGGTTTAATTTTAACTTGGTCGCCGTTTAAAACCAGATAAATAGAAATGTTAGGGTTTTGTTCTTTTATTAATCTGAGCTTTTTTGCAGCAATGCGGCAATGCGGACAACTCATGCTCATAAACGCAATAATATGTTTTCCGGTACTTAATGTTTTTGGTGGAGTTCGTATCGTCGCATTTTTATAAACGCTGTCTAACTCTAATTTAAAACTATCTTCTTTTTTAGTGAGGTATGCTTCCGAATAATTAAAATCTACATAATTTAAAATGTGAGGTAAAGCAAATGCTGTAATAATTACAGTTCCAAATAAATACTTTCCTATTTTTCCGTAATCTAATCCTTCATAAAACTTTAGTATTACCAAACTAACGACAAGCATAATGGCATTTTTTATTAATGCCTGTAAAGGAGTCATAACGATGGCAGTTCCAAAACATCCGCAATTACCATTGTTTCCTTCGCTTAACATGATGAAAATTAAATACACCGAAAACATAATTAAAGAACCAATGGTTAATTTAATAGTGATTCGTTTAATGTAAAGCCCAAAAATCAATAAAAACCCAATCAAAAATTCTAGTCCTATCATAAATCTTGCTATAAATGGAGCGCTTTTCCATCCAGCAATACCTAAATCTACAAATGTAAATTCAAAGGGTTCAATAGGGTATAATTTTGTATATCCGCTATAGATAAAAACTAAGCCCATTAAAGAGCTTATGATAAAAAAGATAATTTTTAGTAATAAAGGTTTCATAAAGAGACATGCAAATTTAGCATTAAATTTCTAGAAGTATTACAGTCTATTATTATTGACTATATAGTAAAAAAAAAGCTTCCGCATGAGC
>SYEI01000401.1 GCA_005800865.1 Bacteroidota bacterium
AGCAATTTAAAATCTAATCAAGCTTAGTGCAGGAATAACTGTAATCATTGTCGCTTTCTTTTTCTCGCTATTTTTGTTTTAGTGCAGCTATTTTTTATCAAAATTATAACTGATAAATGTCAGTTTTTGCTTCTGACATCCAAATTATCTTTGGCAAATAGTTATGGATTTAGTCACAAAATACAATAAAGCAGTTCCCAGATATACAAGCTATCCAACAGTACCTTATTGGGATAACAACTTAACAGAAGAAAAATGGATTGATCATATTCAAAAAGCATTTATAAAATATAATGCAGATGGAATCAGTTTATACATTCATTTGCCTTATTGTGAAAGTTTGTGCACCTATTGCGCTTGCAATACAAGAATTACTGTAAATCATAAAGTAGAATTGCCATATATTGAATCTGTTTTAAAAGAATGGCAATTATACTTAAATCAATTTCAAGGAAAACCTTTAATTAAAGAAATACACTTAGGAGGTGGCACCCCTACCTTTTTCTCTCCCGAAAACTTAACCTATTTACTAAGTAACATTTTAAATACCGTTGAAATTTCAAAAGAGTATGATTTTAGTTTTGAAGGACATCCGGGCAATACAACTAAAGAACATTTACAAGCCTTATATGATTTAGGATTTGAACGTGTGAGTTTTGGCATTCAAGATTTTGATGACAAAGTACAAGATACCATTAACCGCTACCAAACATTTGAAGAAGTAAAACAAGTATTAGATGATGCACGCCAAATTGGCTACACGTCTATTAATTTTGATTTAGTTTATGGTTTGCCTTATCAAACGGTTGAATCTATAAACGATACCATTACAAAAATCATTTCTTTAAAACCCGAACGCATCGCCTTTTATAGTTATGCGCATGTGCCTTGGTTAAAACCAGGACAACGAAAATATTCGGAAAAAGATTTGCCGGCAGATTCTTATAAACGAAGTTTGTATGAAACTGGTAAAGATTTGTTTTTATCCGCTAATTATGATGATATCGGCATGGATCATTTTGCATTACCAGATGATACGTTATTTGATGCTGCTAAAAAAGGAACACTGCACCGTAATTTTATGGGCTACACAACCAACACCACAAAATTATTAGTGGCGCTAGGTTGTTCTTCTATCAGCGATAGTTGGGATGCTTTTGCACAAAACATTAAAACAGTTGAAGAATATCAAAAGGTGGTAAACGAAGGGCATTTTCCAATTTTTAAAGGACATGTTTTAACCGAAGAGGATTTGATTATTCGTCAGCATATTTTAAATATGATGTGCAAAAACGAAACGAGTTGGCTTGATGATGCACAAAAATTTAGCAGCTTGCCAGAAGCATTAGAGCAGTTAAAAGATCTAGAAAAAGATGGCTTAGCAACTGTAATTAACGAAAAATTGATTGTTACTGAAAGAGGCAAAGCATTTTTAAGAAATATCTGCTTGTGCTTTGATACACGTTATTGGGCCAAAAAACCAGAAGCCGCTATATTTAGTTCTTCGGTTTAAAAAATATTTAATTCCGTATTACTTAAAAGTCTCCTTAACAGGCGGCTTTTTTTATTGAACTATTTTAGTAAATTTATCCTTATTAAATTGTAAACACATTATATGAACTATTTATACAAATTACTATTATTCGTTTTTCTTTCAGCTCCGGCATTGCATTTTGCACAAGGCTTTCAGGTAAACTTACAAGGGCAAAAACAACAAGGTATGGGCGGTGCAGGTACTGCTTATATGCAAGATGCCAGCAGTTTATTCTTTAACCCTGGAGGTGCTAGTTTTGTACATGGCAATTCTATTATTGCAGGTGTAACACCAACTTTTGCGCGTGGAGCTTTTATGGATGCCAATACAAAAGAGGTGTCTCGCACCAACTCACCTGTAAGCACGCCTTTTGCTGCCTATGGTTTATTTGAAATTAAAGATAGTTCTAAATTAAAATTAGGATTAGCAATTTATACACCCTTTGGAAGTACCGTGCAATGGGAAGATGGCTGGACAGGCCGTTTTGCATTAACTCGTTTAGAATTAAGAGCCATCTTTATACAACCAACCGTAAGTTACCGCATTACCGATAAATTAGGAATTGGTGCAGGTTTTGTTTACGCTACTGGAAAAGTAAATCTACAAAAAGACATTCCCATTATAAATACAGATGGAGACTATGCTCACGCTGAATTAAATGGAAAAGCACAAGGGTATGGCTTTAATGCAGGTATTTATTTTGAACCAATAAAACAACTAAGTATCGGATTAACCTATCGTTCAAAGGTTGAAATGGCCGTGAATGATGGAGATGCAACCTTCACAGTTCCCCAATCAGTTGCGGCTAATTTCCCTAATGGAAAATTTAAATCGAAATTGCCATTACCAAGTGTTACTACTTTAGGTTTTGGATATAAAGCGACTGATAAATTAAATTTTGCCTTAGATATTAATTATGTTGGTTGGAAAGCTTATGATACTTTATCATTTGATTATGAAAACAACACCACTTCCTTAATTGATACCAAATCTGCGCGTATGTATAAAAACACTTTTGCTTTTAGAGCAGGTGCACAATATAAAATTGATTCGCATTTTGCAGCTCGCCTTGGTTTAGCTTATGGAATTACTCCTGTACAAAATGGCTATGTAACACCTGAAACACCTGATGCTAACCGTATAAATTATACAGCAGGCATTGGTTACGAAACCAAACATTTAAAATTAGATGCGTCTTTTTTATTTACGCATTTAAAACGAACTGATACTAATACAGAAACTAATTTAAGCGGCACGTTTAAAACTAACGTTATCGCCCCTGGCATTTCTATAGGATATAAATTTTAATTCAACGACAATGAATACAACATTATATAAAATAATAACATTAGCAATTACCACAACTTTAGTTGTAAGTTGTAAACCAAAGTTTGATGTTCCAGATCCTGATAATGGAAACATTGATGTATCTAACTACATTGCACTAGGAAGCTCCATGACGGCTGGATATAGTAACGGAGCATTGTATTATGATGCACAACAAAATTCTTATGCTAATATATTAGCTGAACAATTCAAATTAATTGGCGGTGGTGAGTTTAAAATCCCTAACGTTTCTCAAAGCTCTATTGGTTTAGGTAATAATGATGGTGCGCCGTCTATTTTGGGCAATCGTACCGATTGTAAAGGTGTGGTTTCATTAGGTCCAGTAAAAGTTGCCCCGCAAGGCGATTTATCAGTAAAAACAAACATGTACTCTGGTCAAGGTCCGTTTAGTAATATGGGAGTTCCTAATCTTAAAGTAATTGATATGGCTGTTACAAGTTATACTAATCCATTTTATCAACGTATGTCGTCAAGCCCATCTTCTTCTATTTTATCAGATGCAGTTGCCAAAAACCCCACATTTTTTTCGGTTAACTTAGGCTTAAATGATGTATTAAATTTTGCCTTAAAAGGTGGCACTTCAGATAGTATTACTCCAATGGCAGGAGCAATTGGCATTGGCTTTGAAGCTAGTATCAATAATGTGATTAATCAATTAATGGCAAATGGTAGTAAAGGCGTTATTGCAAACATTCCTAGCATTAAATCCATGGCCTATTTTAATACGATACCATGGAATGGATTAAAATTAACTAAAGAAAAAGCAGAAGAATTAACTGGTTCACTGCCAGTTGCCTATTATGAAGGTGATAATCCATTTTTTATTGAAGATGAGTCAGTTCCGTTTACAGGATACAGACAAATGGTAGAAGGTGAGTTTGTTTTATTAAATATTCCGTTAGACTCTGTTAAATGCTATACCAATTGGGGTTCTGCAAATTTAATTCCAAATAGATTCACATTAATTGCAAGCGAAATTGATGCCATTGAAAATGCAATCAATAATTATAACATGATCTTAAAAAACATTGCCAATGCAAAAGGCCTTGCTTTTGTGGATGTTAATGCCTTTTTCAAAAAAGTTAAAACTGGATATATATATAATGGTGTAAGTGTAAATGCCTCTTTTGTTTCAGGAGGGTTTTACTCATTAGATGGATTGAACTTAACAGCAAGAGGAAATGCTTTATTAGCTAACGAGTATATAAAAGCTATCAACTCAACCTACCAATCAAGTATTCCTGAGGTTAATGCGATGAAATATCCTGCTGTAACCTTTCCGTAACTAAACCTTTTAGTGTTTTGATTGTTAAATTTAGATGAATAGCTAAACAGATTTAAATTAATTTATTAAATTTAGAATAACTTAAACTATACACTATATGAAAAAAATTTACTTATTAGCTTTTTCAACTTTAATAACTGCTATGTCAATAAAAGCACAGAGCCCCTGTGCTACTGGCCGTTATGCTTCCGATACATTTACTAATGTAACAACCACTAGTAATGTGGTTTACGGTTCAAATCTAAGCTGGAGTGGCGGAGCAACATCTTTAAAAATGGATATCTACCAACCAACTGGCGATGTTGAGACAGCTCGCCCACTAATCATTTGGGCTCACGGTGGGAGTTTTCAAGGAGGTACAAGTGCAGATGGAGATGTTGTAGCATTATCACAAGCCTTTGCAAAAAAGGGATATGTTTGTGCCTCTATTAATTACCGTTTAGGATTTTTTCCTTTAGACTCTGTTAATGCGATTAAAGCAGTTTTAAGAGCAGTGCAAGATATGAAAGCATCTATTCGTTTTTTTTACAAAGATAAATTAACTACAAACGCTTATAAAATTGACACAAACAATATTTTTATTGGTGGTAGTTCTGCTGGTGCAATTACAGCATTGCAAACAGCATATTTAAATAAATCATGCGAAATTAATTATTATGTGACACCAACTGTTTTAACATCGCTTGGTGGTATGGAAGGTTACAGTGGCAACCAATGCTACTCAACAAAAGTAAAAGGTGTTATTAATTTATGTGGAGCCTTAGGGAGATACGGTTGGTTAGAAGCTGGAGATGTGCCTTTTTGTTCGATGCATGGAACTAGTGATGCAACCGTTTTATATAATAGAGGCATGGTAAATCCAGGTGTGCCATTACTTTTATTAGATGGCAGTAGAATGTTAAAAGACCAAGCAAACGCTGTAGGTATTAGTAATCCATTTTATACTTGGTACGGCCAAGGTCACGTGCCTTATGCTTCCTCAGCTGCTTACATGGATACTACCATTAAATTTGTAAGAGATTATTTAGTAACTCGATTAGGTTGTACCGACCCTGCATTAATGCCTCAAAATACTCCAGCTCAAACAGCCACTTTATACAATTATACAGTTTGTACTACGCACGTTTTAATGACTTGTGCATCACCTGGGTTTGTTGGTATTAGTGAATTAACAAATACTAACGTTATTGGCAGTGTGTTTCCTAATCCATCTGATAAT
>SYEI01000402.1 GCA_005800865.1 Bacteroidota bacterium
AAGTTTTGATAACGACTACCTCTTATGTTCAGAATTTGGGACAACTGATGTAACAACTTGGGTAGATAATTCAACTTATTTAGGCTGGTATGCAACGGATATTGCTGCTTCATTACATCAAAATATTACTGCTGCGCTGCCTACAAATACAGGAGGCTTTTATACTTATGAATGTAATGGTAATAATGATCAGAAAATAGGAGGAAGAGCTTCTGGAGGAACAGGCACAATACAATATGGCGTATTATTGAGAAATCAAACAGGTATGCCTTTTGTAAGTATGAGAGTTTCATATAAAGGCTCTCAACTTTCTTTAGCTGAAAATGGCAACAATATTAATACCATTGCTTTTTCTATTGCTACCGCAGCGGCGCCATTAACATTAGCCTCAGCTGGTTATGTAAATGTCCCAGCTTTAAATTTTGTTCAACTACAAAATAGTGGGATTGCTGGGTCAGCACAAATAAATGGTTATATATGCACTCAAGAAGTAAATATCACATCATGTATTGTAACTAATATTCCCAATAATAATTATTTTATGTTAAGATGGACAGATGTAGATGACGGAAGCAATGATCATCACATGGCTATTGATAATTTGAGAATTGACTTTGGTCTATTAACCAATGATTGCTTAACAATTTTGCCAATAGATTTAATTGATTTTTATGCTACAAAAAAAGATAAGCATAATGAAATTATTTGGAAAGTAGCAGAGGAAACAAATGTTGAGTCATACATGATTGAAAAAAGCGAGGATGGCATTAATTTCTCATTATTGGAGAATACAACTTTAAGTCAAAATAAAACGGATAATGCGAGTATAAAAACATATTCAGTAGTTGATGAAAATCCATTTGAAGAATATACCTATTACAGATTGGGTACTAAAGGTAAGAACGGGAGTATGGAATATCATAAAATAATTTCTGTGAATGAGAAATCAACCGATTGGAAATCCAATTATTACCAACAAGATCAAAATGTTATGATTGAATTTAAAAATAATGTTCCAAAAAATAGTACGATTAGCTTATTTGATTTATCTGGAAAATTATTAGCTGAAGAAAATATTAAAAATGCTCAAACAAAAATTAATACTCAATCATTGGCAGAAGGATTATACTTTATTAAAATTCAATCTCCTTACAAAACTGAGAATTTTAAAATCATCATTCAAAAATAACAATTCGATAATTATTGCATGTAATTTAAGCTATTACTTTAAACAAATTTAAATAAAGTCCTATGAAACGTTTTTTACTTCTATTATCATTTACAATTACATTTTTAAATGTCAAATCTCAATGTTTTGAAATTCAGAGTATTTTAGTAGATGCTTGCGCGGGTTCTCAAGAAGGCCAAAATGAAATGGTTATTTTTAAAGTGGGTAGTGCTGCTTTAAATTCAGCTAATATGAGCGTTACTTGGCCAAATAACAGCTGGTTAGGCTTAACTCAAAATGCAGGTACTGCTGCTGATGTTGCTACAGTAAACGCTACCATTATTGGTTGTGGTTTATTAAAAGAACCAGTCGCTGGGGTATTGCCTGCTAACGCTAAAGTATTATTAGTAACAAGTACAGCTTGGAATCCATTAGCGCAAAGTTTTGTCAACCTAAGTGATACATTATATGTGCTTTTTCAAACAGCGGGTAATACATCTGGACACTTTGCTAACTATAATGTGGCACCAGGATTAAGAACATTAACTATTAATTTTAGTTCCCCAATAGGTTGCACAGACGCCGTTACATATGATAGAACATTATTGATTAATCAAGCTGGTAATTTAGGCGCTCAAGATGGTGGTGCAGTAGATTTTACTCCATCTGGAACGCCTACCTATGTAAATAAAGGCTGTCAGGCACCATTTATTCCTTTATCTGTTAATGCAGGGGCTGATCAAGTTATTTGTGTTGGGGCTACTCAAAACTTTACAGCCGCAACTTCAGGTGCATATACATCTGTTAATTGGAGCTTAGGAGCAGGAGCAACTGGTACCTTTGCTCCAACAAATTCTTTAACCACAACATATACACCAGGTGCATTAGAAAACGGTACCATTAAATTATACGTTACCATTTCAAAAGCATGTGGTACGGCAACTACTACAGTAAAAGATAGTGTGTTATTAACGATTACACCTTTACCAACGTTAACATTAAGTCCAACAAATGTGTCTATCTGTTCAGGACAAAGCGTAATTGTAACAGCCTCTGCAAACACAGCAGTAACTTATACTTGGAGCACAGCTGCTAATACCACTACTGTTTCATTAAATTCCGCAGGTGTATATACTTGTAATGTATCTAATGTTTGTGGTAATGCCACTGGCACAGTAAATGTTTCTTTATCGGCTTCACCTACTTTATCAGTAGCAGCGTCCGCTCCTTCAATCTGTGCTAATGGACAAACGGTTACTCTTACGGCATCAGGGAGTTCTGGAATCTATCTTTGGAACAATGGAGCAAATACATCTACAACTTCTATAACGTCACCAGGTGTCTATACTGCAACTGTTACCACGCCAAGTTGTGGTACAGCAGTGAATTCAATTACTGTGGCCGCTATTCCATTTCCAACAGTTTCTATTTCAGCGCCGTCAACTACAGTTTGTTCTGGTAGTTCTATAACTTTTACAGCAAATTCAAGTTCAGGAAATTATTTATGGACGGGCGGAACTACTACGCAAACCGTTAGTGTTAACACTTCTTCTATAGTAGTTACAACAACTAATGTATGCGGTAGTGCTCAAGCAACACAAACCATTAATATAATTCCTACTCCTACTATCACGGTGGATAATGCGAATGTTAATTTATGTTCTGGTCAAAGTGCTACTATTACAGCTGCCTCTAATGCAACAACTTATACTTGGAGCCCAGCAAGTATCAACACCAATTCAATTGTATTAAGTACAGCTGGAATTTATACTGTTCAAACTTCCAATTTATGTGGTAATGCATCAAGTACAGTTAGTGTTTCAATATCGTCAGCGCCAACTTTATCAATAGTATCGTCTGATGTTACCATTTGTTCAAGTGGGCAAACTGCAACATTATCTTTGGCAGGAAGCACAGGAACTTATTCTTGGAGCACAGGGGCTAACACGTCTACTACAACAATTTCATCGCCAGGTGTGTATTCTGCCACAGTTTCAACCTCGGGTTGTGGTAATGCAGTTGCTAATATTTCTCTAGGAACAGCTCCTTTGCCAGTTGTTTCTATATTAACTCCTTCGTCAAACTCTTTATGTGCTGGTGGAAGTGTTATTTTAACAGCAAATTCAAATGCAGGTAATTATTTATGGAGCAATGGATCTACAACAAACACAGTAAGCGTTAACTCGCCATCTATATCAGTCACAAGTACAAATGCTTGCGGTAGCTCTCAAGCAACACAAACTCTTAATATTGTTCCATTACCAACACTTACTTTGAGTACAAATGCTGTTTCATTATGTTCGGGACAAACAGCTACAGTTCAGGTAAACACAAACACGCCAGTAACTTATACCTGGAGCACAGGCGTTAATACAAGTAGTGTTTCTTTAAATTCAGCAGGCGTGTTTTCCTGCAACGTATCAAATGCTTGCGGTAATGCTTCAGAAAGTGTAACCGTAACAATTGGAGCTTTGCCAAGTACTACAGCTTCTGCCACTCAAACATTATTATGCTCAGGACAAACAACAACTCTTTCAACTTCTGGAATTGGAACTTATCTTTGGGATAATGGTGCAACGACACAAACTATTTCTGTTTCAAATTCCGGAGTATATACCGTGACTTTAACAAATGGTTGTGGGTCGGCAGTGAGTAGCGTAACTATCAGTTCGCAAGCTACACCAACAGTTTTTCTTTCAGAGTCTTCTTCAACAATTTGTTCAGGGCAATCATCAACTATAACAGCCAATAGTAATGTCAATAATTATTCTTGGAGTACAGGAAGTTTTACTAATACCACTGTTGTAAATACTTCAGGAATTGTTACCGTATCAGTATCAAATTCTTGTGGAGTAGCTACTGCTTCAACAACAGTTTTCTCTAACACCTTACCTGTTTTAAATTTAACATCAAGCTCAACAACCATTTGTCCTAACGAAACTGCTACATTAACTGTTACAGGTGGAAGTGCACCTTATTCTTGGTCAAATAGTTCTAATACAGGCTCTGTAGTTACAACTAATGGTGGCACTGTTACAGTTTCTAATACCAACTCTTGTGGAACAGCAACCGCAACTGTAATTGTAACAGTTATAAATTTAAATGCAAGTTTATCTGCTAATCCAATAAGCGGAACAACACCTTTAACGGTTGATTTTACTAATAATAGCATTGGTGCAACTACGTATCTATGGGATTTTGGTAATGGTACTTCAGCAAACACCCAAACCGTTAGCTCTCAAACTTACAACGTTGTTGGAAGTTATGTTGTTTATTTATTAGTAACAAGTGGATCTTGTTTAGATATTGATTCATTAACTATAAACGTATTAAACCAAGCAGGAACTATAGTAATTCCTAATGTGTTTACTCCTAATGGAGATAGTATTAATGATGTTTTTAGAGTAACTGGATTTAATATTATTGATTTTAATTGTACTATTTTTGATAGATGGGGCTTGCAAATGTTTGCTTGGGAAGGTGTTAAAAATGGTTGGGATGGTAAAACAAATGATAAAGCTGTGCCAGATGGAACTTATTTCTATATCATTAATGCCAAAGACATTGATGGAGTTGAAATTAAAAAACAAGGAACAGTTACTTTATTTAAGTAATGGTAATTTGATTTCATTACCACATCTAAAATTGTTTTTTGGACAAGTTTTATAGCCATGCAATCCGCAAGGTTTACAATCTAAATTATTTACTTCTATCACTGTTGAGTTATATGATAATGGATAAAATCCATAAGTAGGAACAGTGGAACAAAAAAATGCAGTAGTAGGTGAATTCCCAGCAGAGGCCAAATGTAAAGGGCCGCTGTCGTTTACATAATTCATTTTAGCGTGCTTCATTAATTCACACGATTCTAATAATGATAAGTCACCTGCTAAAATTTTAATAGTTGAATGTGTGCTTTTGTTTTTTATCTCTTCGCATAATGATTTATCAGCAGGACCGCCTAATAAATAAATAATTGTTTCTTTTGGAATCGAATTACATAATTCAATCCATTTATCCTTTGGTAATTGTTTTGTAAACCAAACAGATGATGGCGCCATACAAACAAATGCTTGTGCTACTAAGGGTTCAATTTTTGAAAATTGCTTGAAACTTGGATATAGTTTTGGTTTAACAATAGTTTTATCAGTAATCGATTCTATTAAATCATTATAACGTTCTATTTCATGCCTACCATCACCGATTTTATGTTTTGATTTATTGTCAAATAAAAAAGAGAAGGGATTTTTATCGTAACCAGAAGTATAGCGTGCTTTTGAAAAAGCAGTTAAAAAGCCTGAACTGCTATATCTGTGTAGATTAATAATCGTATCAAATTTTTGTTTTCTGATGGTTTTTAGTAGTTGAAATAAGCTCTTGTATTTTCCATCTTGCTTATTCCAAACTAAAGTTTGAGTTAAGAATGGATGTTCTTGATATAATGATTCATTTCCTTTCCTTACCAAAATTGAAATTTTAGCTTGAGGAAAAAATTGATGCATTTTCTCAACTACTGATGATGCCAAAATAGCGTCGCCAATAAAAGCTGTTTGAATAATTAGTATGTTTTTATGTGTTACCAAAATTAAACTGCAACATTATGCTCTCTTAAAGCATCGTTTAATGACGTTTTTAAATCGGTACTCGCTTTACGTTTGCCAATAATTAAAGCACAGGGCACTTGATATTCTCCTGCTGGGAATTGTTTAGTATACGAACCGGGAATAACTACGCTACGTTCAGGCACAAAACCTTTAGTTTCAATTGGGGTTGAACCAGTAACATCAATAATTTTAGTTGACATCGTTAAGCAAACATTAGCTCCTAAAACAGCTTCTTTGCCAACATGAACGCCTTCAACTACGATACAACGAGAACCAATAAAGCAATTATCTTCAATAATTACAGGAGCAGCCTGAACAGGCTCTAAAACACCTCCAATACCAACACCGCCGCTTAAATGAACATGTTTGCCAATTTGAGCACAACTACCAACTACATGTGTATTTTTTTCTGTCGTTATAGTATAAAATGCCGGGGTATAAGTCGAAGACACAGTCGAAGAAGAACTTGAAGAGTTCAAATAAGGCGAAGAATGGCG
>SYEI01000403.1 GCA_005800865.1 Bacteroidota bacterium
AATCTTATCTGTTTCTAAAATATATTCAATAAACTCCTTAAAAAAAAGCGGCAGTGTAAACACACTGCCGCTTTTTACTAAAAACGATTTAAGATTAATCGTTTTTAGAGAATTTGGATACAAGAGGTTTATCGTTACTCATCATATGTAAAAAATAGGTGCCATTAGTAAGCATAGAAACAGTAATTGATTTTGATGTTAATTCATGTTCTGAAATGCTTTTCACTAATTTTCCATCTAATGAATAAATATTGCCTTGGTCAAATACTTGTTCTGATGTAATATGTAAAACATCCGTTGTTGGGTTAGGGAATACAGAAAACAAAACACTGTTATCTGATTCGCTTATACTTGTCGTATTTGCTAAAAAGCTAACCGAAGAGGTTTTAATAACATCTCCTGATGAAGTACCGTTGTTGTTAGCATAATTAAAAGCTCCGTAAAAGGTAACCGCTGTTGCTGTAGTAGGCGCCGTCCACGAAAAAGTCCAAACTGCCGTAGCTCCAGTTTTCTTTACTGTTTGTTTAATGTAATTGCCTGAAACACTTGAGCCCGTGCCAGCAATCCAAGTTCCTAAGCCAACATTTGAGCTAGCTGTTTGTGGAGTTAATTCAAAACCATAGGCAGAAGCGCCCGACATAGTTACAGAAACACTATAAGTTGTGCCGCCAATGAAACCAGAACCTGGTATATTGGTTGAAATAACACCAGTAGTAGCTGTTACAGCAGAGCCACCATGGCAAGAAGCACAGGTTTGTCCGCCGTTATCTGCTGGCGCACCAGCATTTGAATTATTTGGCAAGGCTGAGTTAGCAGTAGTACTTATTGTTGTTGAAGCTATTGCTAATATGCAAATTGTAAATAATGAAGAAATGAGTATTGTTTTTTTCATGAGTTTAGGTTAAATATATTTAGTAACAAATATATTTAATATTTGTTTATTTTTTATAAAAAATAGAGGAATTGTTTTTATTTTTTATGAATTGGATGGTTAGGTTTTTATTGATAATGGAATAGATACTATTATTAGAATTTAACAGACATAAAAAAAGCTCCTTTGGAAAACCAAAAGAGCTTTAAAATTTGTATATAATATAAACTAGTAGTTACCTTTTAAAATAACACCTTGCTCAATTTTTTGTAATGCAGTAATGTATGCTGCAATACGCATCGATGTTTTAAAGGTTGCTGCATTATCCCAAACGTGAGCAAATGCAATTTCCATTTTTTCATCATGCTTCGTATTTACTTCATTCTCGCTCCAGTAGTAACCAGCTTTGTTTTGAACCCACTCAAAGTAAGATACAGTTACACCACCTGAGTTAGCTCAGATATCTGGAACAACAATAATTTTTTTATCGTTTAATACAGCATCTGCTTCTGGCATCGTTGGTCCGTTAGCACCTTCTACAATTAATTTAGCTTGAATGTTGTGAGCAATTTCTTCAGAAATTACATTTTGTAAAGCTGCAGGAACTAATACATCACATTTGCATGTTAAAATATCGTTTGCACCAATTACAGTTCCACCAGTAAAGCCTTTTAATACACGACCATTTTTAGCAGCGTAATCTAAAGCTGCAGCAACATCAATTCCTTTTTCGTTATAAAAAGTAGCTGTATGATCACCAATAGCAACAATTTTAATTCCTTTTTCAGATAATAAACGAGCTGCATGAGATCCTACATTACCAAAACCTTGAACAGCAGCAGTAACATCTTTAGGATTTAATCCCATCTTTTTTAAAGCAGCTAATGTATTTACCATTACACCACGTCCTGTTGCAGCATCACGGCCTAATGATCCACCAATAACAATTGGCTTACCAGTAATCACACCTGGGCTATCTTCGCCAGTTACTTTATTAAATTCATCTAATATCCAAGCCATTTCTCTTCCGCTTGTTCCCATATCTGGAGCAGGGATATCTTTATTTACACCAAACACATCTTTCATAGATGAAGCATAAGCACGAGTCATGCGCTCTAATTCACCAACACTCATTGAGCGAGGATCACATTTAATACCGCCTTTAGCACCACCATAAGGTAAGTTTGCTACCGCGCATTTAAAGCTCATCCAAGCAGCTAAAGCCATTACTTCATCTTGGTTCACATCCATTGCATAACGGATACCACCTTTAGATGGACCTAATACTGTAGAGTGAACAATACGGTAACCTTCAAATACTTGAATTTTTCCGTTATCCATCATTACTGGTAAACTTACTTTAACTTGTTTTATAGGACTACGTAATATAGTTGCAACGTCATCAGACATATTCATCAATTTAGCAGCTACATCTAAGCGGGCTAATACGGCTTCGAACATAGATTCGTGAGCTGTTTCATTTGCAGTTTGTGTTGACATAATGTTTGTTTTTAATGTTTAGTTTTAGTTGGGGTACAAAATTAGTAAAAATTATATATGAATTTAAAGGATTTAGTCTAAATGTAGGGAGTTTTGAACCCACAAACGGTTAATAAGTTAATGAATAAAAGTTAAGTAAGCGTATACAAAAGGTGAAACAAATAAAAGGCTATCAAAACGGTCTAAAATACCACCGTGGCCAGGCATAATTTTACCCGAATCTTTCACTCCAGCCTGTCGTTTCATCATCGATTCTACTAAATCTCCAATAGTGCCAAATACACAAACTAAAAGAGAAATCACAATCCAATGCTTTAAATCCAATTCAGGAAACCAATGAGCTACCACAAAAGCACATCCAATGGTTAAAATAGCTGAGCCAACAGTTCCTTCCCATGTTTTACCTGGCGAAATACGTTCGTAAAGTTTACGCTTGCCTATAAAGCTACCTACCAAATAGGCACATACATCGCTTGCCCAAATTAATAATATAATACCTAGCACATAATGTGCGTTGTAGGGAGCAATGTGCTCATAATAACCGCCTTCGGGGTGATTAAATGTATACGCTTTATCAATGCAGGCAATGTTAGTTAAAATAATAAAAGGCAGTACAGCATAAATTAAACCTGTTAATGTATAGGTAATGTTTACAACTGTGTTTGGATTTTTATCGAACAAGGCTACAATAAATACACAAAACAGCATTGCCAACACCAATGCAAATAAATGCTCAACAGGATAAAATAGGGCTAGGTTAGAATTAACCACAATACCAAAGCCAAACATACAAGCGCCAATGATATAGCCAATCCATTTGTAAGGTTTTGCTCCTAATTTTTCGGCTAATTGGTAAAACTCATAAAGGCCCCAAATAGAAACGATAAAAAATAAACTACTAAAAGACACAAAATTGTAGCAAATACATGCCAACAATACTGCTACAAAAATAGCAGCAGTAATGGTTCGGGTAGCAAATGTTTTGAGATTTAATGCCATAAAAAAATCCCTCTCGATAGAGAGGGATAGTTATAATAAAGTTAATTACTCAGTAACTTTTAATGCTTCATAACATCTAACGTCGCCAGCTGTTCCTAAATATTCAGCGTCGATAGTTACTAAACCAATTTTTTTAACTTGCTCTTTATTTAAAGGTTTTGCAGGGGTCCAAGTATCATCAACTAATTTTAAGTCAACATCTTTACCTAACAACACTTGATTTAATTGTTTTTGAGTTAAAAACACACAACCTTCTTCTTCTTCTTCTTCAGCAGCAATTAAAATAGTGCCAATTACTTTTAATTTTGGTACATCTGGTTTGTAAACAAATTCTAAACCGTCTTGTGTATTTTGTTCAATAAAT
>SYEI01000404.1 GCA_005800865.1 Bacteroidota bacterium
AAATGCCGAAAACAGACAACTCCGTTTGTTATTATTTGGCTTAGCGCGTTCGTGGATTACACTATCGCATATACTAATGCCTTTAATAAAACAAGCCAATGGCAATAAGGAATTACAATTAAAAGTTTTAACAGCAATCAATTATTTAAAAAATCAAATTGGTATTGATAGAACCTTAAAACTGCTCGGTTTATCAAAACCATTATATTATCAATGGGTATTAGAAGCACGTTTTGATTGTTTTGATTCATATACACAACTTTGTGTTAGGCGGCATCCACAACAATTAGAACTAAAAGAAGTACAAAAAATAAAAACATTATTAACGAGTTACGAAACCGACCACTGGCCAATTATATCAATACAAGCAGATTCCTTACGAAAGAAAAAATTAGTTGCTAGTTTATATAGTTGGTATAAATATGCCCGATTATGGGGCATACAAAAAAAATTAGTGAAAAAGCAAAAAAAGAAAGTTGGCATTGTTGCCAAATTTCCAAACGAATACTTGCATGTGGACACCACCTTTTATCCACTAATTGATGGCAAAAATATTTGCATTAGTTTTGTAATGGATAATTATTCTAAAATGATACTAGGATATCATGTGGCTAATGCCAATACATTTGATATTGTGCGAAATTCATTAAGAAAAGCATTAAAAGTAATTGCCAAACATCCCTCACAAAAACACAGTTTTTTGGTGGCAGATGGTGGCAAAGAAAACCATAATAAATACATTGATGCATTTATTGCGAAATTAAGCAAACACAAAATCACAAAAATAAGAGCTTTAAAGGATATTCGTTTCTCAAATTCTCCTGTAGAAGCGGTTCATAGAACTATCAAAGGAAGGTATTTAAGAAACAGGAAATTTGAAAGCATTAAAGCATTGGATAACTATTTAAAATGGGTGGTTGAAGATTATAATGAAATAAGACCGCATTATAAACATCGACCTCGCACACCTTACGAAGTATATTTTGACATTCCTTTAGATTTTGATGTAAGAGAGCGAGTTAAAAAAGCCATCAAACAAAGGGTAATTAATAACAAATGTGCGGGATGCAAACAATGTACTATGGGATGTAAGAATTTAAATAAGAGTTCGAAGTCATTAAAATAAAACATTAAAAGGTGCTTGATTTTGTAAAAACTTCGGTACACCGAAGTTTTTCATTCAGAAAAAGCGGAAAAAATCAGTAAATTTGGGATGAGGTGAGAATAAAGGTTTAGGAAACTCCTAATCTATGTTGCAGAAGTTAGTGTATTTGAAAGCAAACTAGATTTAATAGCCGGGAGGCTTGTTAGCGGGGCTACTACCCTATTGAGTTTGCTTTAGATACCGTCATAAAAGATGTTTACGCAGGAAAACAATTACACGAAAGCTTAGCGGAACATGGCATTTTCCCTAAAAAATTAGTATCTCTTATTAAAGTATCCGAAGAAGTAAATGCCCCCGAATTAATTTTTGATAAACTCAATCAACAATACTCCGAAGAAATTGAACACCAACAATTAGTGATTAGTAAAATTATTGAACCTTTGTTTTTGGTTATACTTGGTGGTTTGGTTGGCTTTATTTTAGTGGCTATGTATACACCTTTATTTAAAATGAGTTCGGGAATCGAAGGAATGTAATTATGAAAAAAACTATTTTAATCATATTGTTATTATTTACTGTATCTAAGATAGATGCGCAAAGCAAAATTTTCAATAACTGGGTTTTTGGAGATCGTGCTGGCCTAAATTTTAATACAACTCCTCCTTCGTTTATAAATAATTGTGTAATTAATTCAATCGAAGGCTCCGCTTCTATTTCAGATTCAAATGGAGCATTATTATTTTACTCTGATGGAGAAAAGGTTTGGAACAAAAATCACATCCTAATGCCAAATGGCGGTGGTTTGTTAGGTCACAGTTCAGCTACACAAGGAGCTAATATTGTGCCTTTTCCTGGTCATCCAAATTTATATTATCTATTTGCTATTAATAAAGAAAATGGAAGATATGGTGGCTGTGCCTGTATATCTTACTCTATTATTGATATGAATTTAAATGGAGGACTGGGAGATGTCACCTTAAAAAATACCATACTACATACTCAAATTACAGAAAAGTTAGCTGTTGTAAAACATCAAAATGATACTAGTTATTGGGTGGTTGCACATGAATATGGATCAGATAAATACATGTCATATCTTATTGACACAAATGGTATAAATATTGTGCCAGTAGTTTCTTCTATTGGAACCCCTATGTGTTGCCATTTAAATTATTCGAATTCCATTGGACAAATGAAAATATCACCCGATTGTAGTAAAATTTGCTCAGCTATTTTAAGTAACGGAATAGTTGAACTATTTGATTTCAGTTCTTTAACTGGGCAATTAACAAATTCTATTTCTATTGCCATGAATAATCCTCATACATACGGAGTTGAATTTTCGCCAGATTCAAAACTTATATACGTAACTGGTTGGTTTCCTCAGGCAGCTTATTTATGGCAACTCAATATTTCATCGTGGAACGCCTCGTCTATATTAAGTTCATTAACTCAAATTTATTATTCAAATACGGCTAGTTATGGTCAACTACAATTAGGCCCTGACAATAAAATATATTGTGCTAATAATCTGGAATTTACAATTAATGTTATTAATAATCCTAATACATTGGGTTGGCAATGTGATTTTCAAAGAGATCAGTTTCCCATATATAATTCATCTGGATTTGGTAGATGCGGTTGGGGGTTACCAAATCGAATTTCAGATTGTAGGAATAATATAGAAATTAACTCGGATACAATTTGTGACATCACTATTCCAAATGTAATTACACCAAACAACGATTCTATAAATGATATTTTTAGTATTACCTGCAAAAATATAAAATATTTTCCTGCGGATTTAGTAATATATAATCGCTGGGGGCAAGAGGTGTTTAATGAAGAAAAAAAATTAAATTATATTAGTCAAATACCAGACGGAGCTTATTATTATATGTTTAGCTATCAGGCGATAAAACACAAAGGCTTTTTACAAATTTTTCATTAGATTATAATACAATGCCTAAAAAAGTTACAGAATATCCCTTATTACCTTTGTTTCACAAATTTATAAACGAAGCCAAAAAAGGTAAACACCTGCAAACAAGTGGTAGAAAAATAAAACCTGCAAGTATCAAGAATTACTATTACCTCGAATTACTCCTCATTAAATTCAGTAATGAGAAAGCCTTTCATATAAGAGTAAAAAATGTAGCCAATTTGACTAAAAAACAATTTGAAGATGAGAAGAAATATTGGAAAGATTTTTACTTACAGTTTACCAACTTTCTATACAATGACTTAAATCACTACGACAACTATGTTGGAAGAATGATTAAACTATTAAGAAGTTTGTTTAATTACCTTAATACAGAGAAAGGCTTGAACATTGGAGCTTTTCATAAAAAATTTTACATCCCTAGCGAAGACATTGACATTGTGATACTCTCTCCTGAACGCTTAAATTACCTTATAGACAATAAAGAGATTGAGCAGACATTAAATGACGATTTAAAAAAAGTAAAAGATGTGTTTGTTTTTGGATGTGCTGTGGCATTGCGTTACTCCGATTTAATGGCCCTTAAAAAATCAAATCTTGAAACTACAAACCAAAGAGTGTATATTAAAATACAATCTAAAAAAACACAAACTTATACTCGTGTTAAATTACCCGAATTTGCCATTACTATATTAAATAAATACTCTAAACAATACGTTAATAAACTACTACCCGAATTTACAAAAGCATATATGAATAAAAAAGTAAAAGACATTATGGATATTTATGGCTTTAACGAAACCGTGCAACGTACCCGAGTTACTATAGCGGGCAGAAAGGGATTCGAACTTTTCCAAAATTAGCATATACCAAAGATATTACATTTTTTCCGCTTTTTCTGAATGAAAAACTTCGGTGTACCGAAGTTTTTACAGAATTCATTATAAATAGTAGTCTTTTAAAGTCTAACTCTTTTACACTCTTTACAAAACAAAAAAAATCCCGATACAATGTATCGGGATTTTAAATTTATATATAATTTAAAATTAAGCTGTAACTGAAGATAACACAGAGTTCATGCTTCTTACTGCATCTGCACTCTTAGCAAATAATGCTTTCTCTTCGTCGTTTAATTTAAAGTCAACGATTTTTTCCCAACCGTTTTTACCAATAATCACTGGAACACCCATGCAAATATCAGATTGACCATATTCTCCTTCTAACATAACGCTGCAAGGAATTAATTTTTTCTGATCGTTTAAGATAGCATCAACAATCGTTGCAACTGCTGCACCTGGAGCATACCAAGCAGACGTTCCTAACATACCTGTTAATGTAGCACCACCAACCATTGTGTCAGCAGCGATTTTTTTCAATGTATCAGCATCTAATGTTTGAGAAACTGGCACACCGTTATGAGTAGCTAAACGAGTTAAAGGAATCATAGTAGTATCACCATGTCCACCAATAACAACACCTTGTACATCACTTGCTGGTGCATTTAATGCTTGAGATAAATAACAGTTGAAACGTGCGCTATCTAAAGCACCACCCATACCAATGATACGGTTTTTAGGTAAGTTACTTCCTTTTAATGCTAAGTAAGTCATTGTATCCATTGGATTAGATACGATGATGATAATTGCATTTGGAGAATGTTTTAAAACGTTTTCAGTTACTGTTTTTACAATTCCTGCATTGATACCAATTAACTCTTCACGAGTCATACCTGGTTTACGAGGAATACCAGACGTTACAACTACTACATCAGAGTTAGCTGTTTTAGCATAATCATTTGTACTTCCGCTAATGCGAGTGTTGAAACCATTTAAAGAAGCTGTTTGCATTAAATCTAATGCTTTACCTTCTGCAAAATTTTCTTTAATGTCTAAAATTACTACTTCACTAGCAATTCTTCTTTGTGCAATATATTCTGCACATGTTGCGCCTACGTTTCCGGCACCGATAACTGATACTTTTGTCATGATTAATTATGTTTTTTTATGTTTTTACTTTTTGTTTTTTTCAATTCGAGTGAAATCGAGAACTAAGCATCAATCTTAGCATACTTCGCGTTTTGTTCAATGAACTCTCTACGAGGAGGAACTTCATCACCCATTAACATCGCAAATACACGATCAGCCTCTGCAGCACTATCAATGGTTACTTGACGTAAGGTACGAGTTGATGGATCTAAAGTTGTTTCCCATAATTGAATAGCATTCATCTCTCCTAAACCTTTATAACGTTGGATACCAACACTTTCAGGTTTATCACCGCCTAACAATTTCACTTGTTCTGCACGGTCGGTTTCGTTCCAGCAATATGCTTGCTCTTTTCCTTTTTTCACCAAATATAATGGAGGAGCTGCAATATATACATGTCCTTTTTCCACTAATTCTCTCATGTGACGGAAGAAGAACGTTAAAATTAACGTTGTAATATGTGAACCATCTACATCGGCATCACACATAATCACAATTTTATGGTAACGTAATTTTTCCATGTTTAAAGCACGGTCATCTTCTTTCGTACCACGGAAAACTCCAAGAGCTGTAAATATGTTTTTAATCTCTTCGTTTTCGTAAATTTTATATTCTAATGCTTTTTCTACGTTTAAGATTTTACCTCTTAATGGTAATATAGCTTGAAAATCACGGTTACGACCTTGTTTTGCTGTTCCACCTGCCGAGTCACCCTCTACTAGGAATAACTCACAAGCCATTGGATCGTTATTAGCACAATCCGCTAATTTACCAGGTAAGCCTGAACCAGACATTACTGATTTACGTTGCACCATTTCACGAGCCTTACGAGCCGCGTGACGAGCTGTAGCAGCTAATACTACTTTATCAACGATTAAACGAGCTTGTTTTGGATTTTCTTCTAAATAATTACTTAATGCTTCACTGATCGCAGAATCAACAGCCCCAGTTACTTCGCTATTTCCTAATTTAGTTTTTGT
>SYEI01000405.1 GCA_005800865.1 Bacteroidota bacterium
AAGGTATCCAATCAGCCTATATGTTTATTAAAAATTTAGAATACGACGTTTATACAAGCGATACGCTCAGCATTTTTACTTCAGATGTAAAATATGGTCACTCTGATAATTTAACTTTTAAAGATATTAAACTGGGCGAAAGTAATACGGGTACAAAAGTATTTGATTACAGTCAATCATACCCAGGTATTGGTTTTGATTTTGGAGTGGTTTATGAATGGCGCCCTGATTATAAGAAATTTAAATACGACATGGATGGCGAAAAAGATTTATGGCGTAATGATAAAAATAAATACAAATTAAAAGTTGGATTATCAGTGACTGATTTAGGCTCCATTAAATTTAAAAAAGGAAGCACTAGTGGAGATTTTACAGCTGATGTATCGTTATGGAATTTAAAACCAATCGATCCCGCTTCTGTAGGCGAATTTGATGATACTTTAAAAGGAAGATTTAATGTTTCAGAAGCATCTTCATCTTATAAAATGAATTTACCAACTGCTATTAGTGCTCAAATTGATTATCAAGTTTGGAAGGATTTTTATATAAACTTAACGCCATTTATTGCGATGCAGTTTAAAAATAACGATACTAAAGTGCATGATATTAGCAGTATTACTTTAACACCACGTTATGATTGGAAGTGGGCAGGTATTTTTATCCCCGTGCAATATAACTTCTTAGATGGTTTTAGAGCAGGTGCTGCTGTGAGGTTAGGGCCAATAGTGGTAGGTTCGTCAAACTTAGCGCCGTTAGTAGGTCAAAAAACCATTTATGGAGCTGATATTTATGCCATGTTGAAATTACCAATCCCTTATGGTAAGCCAAAAGATAGAGATAAGGATGGTGTGTCAAACAAAAAAGATCAATGTAAAGATGTACCAGGTGTTTGGGAATTTATGGGTTGCCCAGATAAAGATGGTGATCATATTCAAGATAAAGATGATAAGTGTCCGGATGTTGCAGGATCTAAAGAGATGCAAGGTTGTCCTGATAAAGATTTAGATGGCATTACTGACTTAGATGATATGTGTCCAGATGATAAAGGCTTAGTTGAATTTAGAGGTTGCCCAGATAAAGATGGCGATAAAATTATGGACAAAGAAGATGAGTGTCCGGATGATGCTGGTTTAGCTGAGTTTTTAGGATGCCCAGATAGAGATGGTGATAAAACACCAGATAAGTATGATGCTTGTCCTGATGTTGCTGGACCAAAAGAATTTAAAGGTTGTCCAGATAAAGATGGCGATACAGTATTAGATAAAGATGATAATTGCCCTGATGTTGCTGGTGCAGTTGAAAACAAAGGATGCCCTTGGCCAGATACAGATAAAGATGGAGTAGTGGATAGAGAAGATGATTGCCCTACAACTCCAGGTTTAAAAGAGTTAAAAGGTTGTCCTCCAGCTCCAGTATTAAAAGTAGAAGAGCAAAAAATATTAGAGAAAGCATTTGCTAGTTTAGAATTTGCTACTGGTAAAGACATTATCAAACCAGTATCATTACCATCATTAAACGACTTAGCTAAATTAATGAAAGAACATTCAGCAGATTGGACCTTAAAATTATCTGGTCACACAGATAACCAAGGTGATCCAACTAAAAACTTGATGTTGTCAGAAAAACGTGCGAAGGCTGTTAAGAAATACTTAGTGAGCAAGGGTGTGGCAGCTGATAAAGTAACAGCGGAGTGGTTTGGTCAAACAGTGCCAATTGCAGATAATGCAACTGAAGCTGGGCGTCAGAAAAACCGCCGTGTGGAAATGAAAGTTGAGTTTAAAAAATAAGTTTCATTTTTTTACTTTGTAAAAAAAAATCCCCTTGCTTAAAAACAAGGGGATTTTTAATTTGTGTAATTCTTGAGTTTTACTTTTTTTTAGAAAAAATAAAACTTAAATTCTTTCTTATAAACAATTACTTATAAATAAGATTATAATTAGGTTTAAAGTTCTATAATAAAATATTGTATATATTTATCGCGCCCTGTTAATTAATAATTAAATAATTATCATAAAAATGTTTGAAAACAATACTATTAATTTGGAGCTTTTAAAAAAGCGTGCACATAATTTAAGATGGGCTACTGTTGCTGATGGAGTTATACCATTAACAGCTGCAGATCCAGACTTTCCTAGCGCTCCAGAAATATCTGAAGCAATTTGTTCTTTTGCAAAGGATCGTTATTATTGTTATGGACCTGCTGAAGGCCTTCCTGATTTTAAGGAAAGTGTGGCTAATTATTTTCAAAAAAAACGACACGTTCCTGTTTCTCCTGCTCTAACTTTCCCTGTGGATAGTGCTGCATTTGGAATTTTTTTAACCTGCAAAGCATTTTTATTACCAGGCGATGAAGCTATTATTTTTGATCCTGTAGATTTTTTATTCCGTTATTCAGTTGAAGCAGTTGGTGCAACAGCTGTTCCATTTGCAATTCCGCCAGATACTATAAAAGTTGATTTTGGTAATTTAGAAAAATTAATTACCAAACAAACAAAAATGATTTGCCTTTGTAATCCGTTAAATCCAACCGGAAAGGTATTTACAAAAGAAGAATTAACTCAATTAGGAAATATAGCTTGTAAGTATAATCTTATTATTTTATCAGATGAAATTTGGAGCGACATTATATTTTATCCCGCCATCTTTACTAGTATCGCATCTATTGATGAGGAGATTAGAAACAGAACAATCACGATTACAGGCTTTAGTAAATCTTATGGTTTAGCCGGTTTGCGTATTGGAGCCGTTATTGCTCATCAAGAAAATCATTTTAAAATGTTGATGGAAGCATCATTGCATTATTCTACAATACACGGAGCAAATGTTTTATCACAAATTGCAGCAACAACTGCTTTAAATAAATGTGAGTACTGGCTAAATGATTTTTTAAAACATCTTACTGCTATGAAAGATAAGGCAGTTAATGAACTTAATTCTATTCCAAATTTTAAATGTATTGCGCCTCAAGGTTGTTATGTAGCCTTTACTAATATTTCAAATACAAATAAATCAAGTCAGGAAATGCAAGAGTTTCTTTTAAACCGAGCAAAAGTTGCTGTAGTTCCAGGATTAAAACAATGGTTTGGCGATGGTGCAGAAGGGTATATTAGAATGAGTTTTGCTACTTCTGATGAAATATTATCTGAAGCTTTATATAGAATAAAATTAGCACTAAAATGAAAGTTGTTATTTTAGGTGGTGGAGTTGCGGGACTTACAGCAGGTATATTTTTTCAAAGAAAAAATTGGACAGTTGTAGTTAATGAAAAAGCATCAAGTATCATAAATAGAGGTTTTGCTTTTTTAATGAGTTCAGATGGCTTTGCAATTTTAAAGGAATTAATGGATTCGTCAGAAATTCAACTTAATAGGCAAAACGTTAATTTATTTAGTTTAAAAAGACCAAATAACGAAGAAACCATAAAAATTAAGTTAGAAGGATGGTCATGCATGAAACGCATAGATCTAATTACTTTTTTGTATTCGTTTTTTACTAAAGACACATTAAAAGAAGGTCGAGTTTTTTCTCATTTTATTTATAATAATGAAATTGCAATTGCAGCTGTTTTTGAAAATGGTGAAATTGAATACGGTGATATTTTTATTGGTGCAGATGGAAGCAATTCAAAAGTAAGAGACCAAATTTTCGGCAAGGTAAATTTTAGTCCTGTTGAAGTGAAGGAAATTGTTGGTGTATCAAAAAAAGAATGGAAAAATGAAAACAAAGATGTTCTTTTTCAAAAAATTCAAAGCACAACAAATGGTTTGGCTTTTGGATATATTCCTGTTGCTAATAATGAAGTTGTATGGTTTATGCAATATGACATTAAATTAGAAAGTGCGATAGATGAAAAAAATCCGGAAAATGTAAAAGAATTTTGCTTAAACAAACTTAAAGACTTTCCAATTGAAGTTAAAGAAGTTTTAGAAGCTAATGATTTTTCGGAATCCTATTTTTGGAATACTCGAGATTTTGATTTACTTCCAAGTTTTAATAAAAACAATATTGTATTAATAGGCGATGCGGCTCATTTAGCTTTACCATTTACAAGTGCAGGCACAACTAATGCGATTTTAGATGCACAAGCATTATTTAAAGGCTTTGAATTATTTAATGATTACAAAAGTGCATTTGATTATTATTATTTCACACGGTCCCCCAATTTGAAAGATCATGTTGATCAAGGACGTGAGCTAAAAAAATTGTTTTTAAATCCTGAAATTTATAGCGAGCGTGGGTTTATTTTACCTTTAGTTTCGGATAAAGATAATTCTAAAAACACGAAAAAATATAAACCAATTAAGATTTTGTATTTTACAGATCCGGTATGCTCAACATGTTGGATTATTCAACCTATTTTACGAAAATTAAAACTAGAGTATGATGATTATATTGATATCGAATATAAAATGGGTGGCTTACTTCCGTCTTGGAAAGATTATGATAAAGGCATAATTAAGCAGCCATCTGATGCTGCGCAACATTGGGAAGATGTAAGCAATACTCATAAAACACCTGTAGTTGGTGATGTGTGGATTGAAGATCCGCTTGAATCTTCTTATCCGCCATCAATAGCATTTAAAGCAGCTCAATTGCAAAATATTAATAAAGCAACTTTGTTTTTAAGGCGTTTAAAAGAAATGGTATTCATCGAAAAACAGAATATCACAAAATGGGAATTAATTGAAAGAGCAGCCTTAAAAAGTGGTTTAGATTCTGCATTACTTTTAAAAGATATACAAGGTAAAGGCAAAGATTTATTTTTAGAAGATTTGAAGTTATCAGAAGAACTTGAAGTAAAAGTATTTCCTACACTTTTCTTTTCAAATGTTATTGGTACAAAATTCTCATTAAAAGGTTTTCACACTTATGAAGAGTTTGAAGAAATAATTAAAGAATTAATGCCGGGCATTATTAAAAAAACGGTAAACCTTGAGCCAGAAGCATTATTTGATAAATTTAATAATATGACAGAAAGTGAAT
>SYEI01000046.1 GCA_005800865.1 Bacteroidota bacterium
CAAGTAGATCAATACACGATTAACGGAAGAAACATTATCGTTTTAGCTGAAGGTCGTTTAGTTAACTTAGGTTGTGCTACTGGTCACCCAAGTTTTGTAATGAGTAACTCATTTACAAACCAAACATTAGCTCAATTAGAATTATGGACAAACACTGCTGCTTATGAGAAAAAAGTATACGTGTTACCAAAAATTTTAGATGAGAAAGTAGCTCGTTTACACTTAGGTAAAATTGGTGTTGAATTAGATACATTAAATAAAGATCAAGCAGATTATATTGGTGTTAAAGTAGAAGGTCCTTTTAAAGGAGACGCTTACAGATACTAGTATTTATCTAATCATAAAAAAAGTCCCATATGCTATGCAGATGGGACTTTTGTTTTTAGTGTATTTTTATCCTTTAATGTTCCTTATAATCTCATCTAACTGAGCCATATCTTTGCACTTTACTTCGCGTGCTTTAGAACCTTCAAATTGTCCAATGATTCCTGCAGCTTCTAGTTGATCAACAATACGTCCAGCACGATTATAACCTAGTTTTAATTTACGTTGTAAGAAAGATGCTGAACCCTGTTGGAACTGTACTACCAATTTAGCGGCTTCATCAAACATTTTATCACGCTCGCTTAAATCAATTTCTTCTTTGCCATCGCTACCATCTTCGCCAACATATTCGGGTAATAAAAAGGCACTAGGGTAGGCACGTTGCGAACAAATAAACTCCGTAATTTTTTCGGCTTCTGGTGTATCTACAAAAGCACATTGTATACGAATTAAATCGTTGCCTGTGCTTAATAACATATCACCTCGACCAATTAACTGCTCGGCACCACCTGCATCCAAAATCGTACGGCTATCAATTTTGCTAGTTACACGGAACGCAATACGAGCAGGGAAGTTAGCTTTAATGGTTCCTGTAATAATATTTACGGATGGACGTTGAGTCGCGATAATTAAATGGATACCAATGGCACGCGCTAATTGAGCTAAACGAGCTATTGGCGTTTCTACTTCTTTACCAGCGGTCATAATTAAATCAGCAAACTCATCTACTACCAATACAATGTATGGCAAATATTTGTGACCTTCGTTTGGATTTAATTTACGATTGATAAACTTAACGTTATACTCTTTAATATTTCTTACTTGCGCATCTTGTAATAAAGCGTAACGGTTATCCATTTCAATACACAAACTATTTAATGTATGAACAACCTTTGTATTGTCAGTGATAATCGCATCTTCAGAGTTTGGAAGTTTCGCTAAAAAGTGGCGTTCAATTTTATTGAATAGGGTTAATTCTACTTTCTTAGGATCTACTAACACAAATTTAATTTGTGCAGGATGCTTTTTATAAAGTAAAGATACCAATACAGCGTTTAATCCAACAGACTTACCTTGCCCTGTTGCACCAGCCATTAATAAGTGAGGCATCTTTGCTAAATCAGCAATAAAAATTTCATTGTTAATGGTTTTACCTAAAGCAATTGGTAAATCGTGTGTAGTATTTTGAAATTTCTCAGAGGCAATGATATTACGCATTGGCACCATTTCTGGATTTTGATTTGGCACTTCAATACCAATTGTTCCACGACCTGGAATAGGAGCAATGATACGAATACCTAACGCCGCTAAACTTAAAGCGATATCATCCTCTAAGTTTTTGATTTTAGAAATACGAACACCAGGTGCAGGAACTATTTCGTAAAGCGTAACGGTAGGCCCTACAATAGCTGAGATTTTATCGATTTCAATTCCGTAATTTTTTAATGTGCTAACAATGCGATCTTTGTTAGCTGTTAATTCTTCGTTACTAACCTTTGCATTACCTGTACCATAATCAATTAATAATTCAACGCTAGGGAATTGATAGTGTCCTAAATCTAAAGTTGGATCGTATTGTCCAAATTTTTCTACTAGTTGAGATGCTTTTAACTCATCATCTAAGGTAATTTGATTTTCTTTTGGTTCTTCTTTTACAAATTCTGGTTCTTTTAATATTTCATCTGCGCCAGGATTATTGACCTCAAAATCTAAATCTTTTTTTGGTTCCTCAGGTTGTGTATTAACTTCTAATTCTAAAGGAATGTTTTCTGCTACAGGTTCAGCAATTGGTTCTTCGTTTATTTCTTCATGAGTTGAAATCACTTCAAAGTTTAGTAAAGCTTCTTCCTCTTCTTTACTTAAATTTGGTTCTTTTTCAAAAACAGTATTTGCATGAGGGTTAATAACGTTTGAATTGTCATTTAACTCTTGCTCAATAATACCTTCGTTTTCTAAATTAGGTAATACATCTTTTTTGATATTGAAATTCATGTTGATGCTTAATACTAAAAAGCCTAACATACTAAATGCTAATATGGCTAAGGTTCCAACACTTCCTACATAATTTGATAATTGAATATTTAAGATGTAACCATAACCGCCACCTAGATAAAATAATTTATCATGAAAGAAAAAAGCTAATACTAAACTTGTCCAAACTAAAAAGAATAACCATTTAGCGGTGAACGCAGATGGTTTAGTAATTTGTTTGTTTAATACTTTTTGTAAACCATAAATAATAAAAACAGGCACCAGAATAAAAGACGCTAAGCCAAACCATTTGTACATAAACAGGTGAGATACAAGTGCACCAAATTTGCCTAGCCAGTTTACTACCTTTGTATCAATAGCAAATAATTCGGAGATAGGACCTAGTACTTTATCTTGATCTTTTTCCCAAGTAAAAATATAAGAGGTTAATGCAATAAATAGATAAGCACCACCAAGAATCAGTAATAATCCAATTAATTTTTGTGTGCGTTCGTTACGATATACAGTAACGGTTTTATTCCAACGTTCTAATAACGAAGTTTTAGTTTCGTTTACTGACGCTTTCGTTTCAGCTTTTTTAGAAGACGCAGAAGATTTAGCAGAATCTATTTTTGCAGATTTTGTTTTATTTTTTGAAGAACTTAATACGGTTTCTTCAATATCGTTTTTATCAATAGATGAATCCTGAACGACCATATCGTCGACAGTTTTTTCCCTGAATTTATTTTTGGTTGTTGCCATGTTATTATTGTAATAAAAATAAGGGCAAGAGCCCGGAAACTGGAAGAAACCTTAAAATGTTTTAAACGATAGGATTTTAATAAGTTAGGGTAGATTTAACCGCAAAGAGGCAGAGTTTTATCGCAAAGTTCGCTGAGAAAATGAATATCCACTGCATATGTTGGTAATAGTGCGGCTGGTTTTGGCGAAAGAGAGCGAACCGCCATTCCGGGAAGATTTTTTGCGGGGTAAATGGGGGTTGGTCTTTCGCCTTGAATTTTTGTTTCTTTTTCTTCAAGGAAAAAGAAAATATGAAGATAAACTAAATTAAACTAAACTAAAACAGGAACTAGCTCAGCACTCACAAAACCATCTTCAGTAATAGTTTTAGTGGAAATAGTATGAGATTGGTTTACCAATTTTTCATCAAAAGGATATACGATTTTGATGTAATTTTCTGTAAAACCATTCATAATGCCATTTTTATTTTCATGTTCAAATAGCACTGTATATTCTTTATTAAGGTTTTGCTCATAAAAATGACGCAACTTTTTAGCAGATAAAATACGTAGCATTTTATTACGGCGTTTGCGCTCTGCATAATCAACAACACCTTTCATCTCAATGGCTTCGGTGTTGTCGCGTTCACTGTATGTGAATACATGCAAATAAGAAACATCTAATGAATTGATGAAATTGTAAGTATCCGTAAAATGTTCAATGGTTTCTCCTGGGAAACCAACAATTACATCTACACCAATACAACAATGCGGCATTAATTCTTTAATTTTAGCAACACGGTCTTGGTACAATTCGCGTTTATAGCGACGTTTCATTTTTGCTAAAATCTCATTATTCCCACTCTGCAAAGGAATATGAAAGTGAGGCATAAAACGCTTTGACTTTGCCACGAACTCAATGACTTCGTTGGTTAATAAATTAGGTTCGATAGAAGAAATACGAATACGTTCAATGCCTTCTACTTTATCCAATTCTGTTATTAAATCTAAGAAATTATATTCTTTACGTTTTTTAGTATCGGTGTCAATATCTATTCCATAGCCAAAATCACCAAGATTTACACCTGTTAGTACAATTTCTTTAACGCCACTTGCAGCTATTTTAGTAGCATTTGAAACTGCATTTTCAATAGTATCGCTGCGGCTTTTACCACGTGCTAATGGAATGGTACAAAATGTACAGCTATAGTCGCAACCATCTTGTACTTTTAAGAAAGAGCGGGTTCTATCTCCAACAGAAAAGGAATCAACAAAAGTATGAACATCAGAAATCTCACAATTGTGAATTTCGGTATGTACGTTTTTACCTGAAAAGTTGATGTAATTTAGTAATTTGAATTTTTCAGAAGCACCTAAAACCACATCAACACCCTCAATATTGGAGATTTCATCTGGTTTTAATTGAGCATAACAACCAACAACTGCTATAAAAGTATCAGGGTTTTTAGCTAAAGCAGATTTCACAATTTGCTTACATTCTTTATCTGCATTTTCGGTGACTGAGCAAGTATTTATCACACAAACATCAGCACCTGAGTCAAACGGCATTTTTTGAAACCCTTTTTCTTGCATCAAACGGGCAATGGTAGATGTTTCTGAAAAATTCAGTTTACAACCAAGGGTATGAAATGATACAGTTTTTCCTTCAAATGACATGAGGGCAAAGATAGGGCTTTTTTGTGGATATTTAAACGCCTAGAAAAGGAGATTTTACCAGTGAAAACGAGAGTAATTATCTATATTTAAACAAATTAAAAATAAAACTATGTCGAAAACAAAAATTACAATTAATACAAATGGTTCAATTAAAGTAGAAGGAGAGTTTGAAATAGTAGATAAAACAGGTAATACGTATGATTTAGGCGGACGAGAAATCGTTGGTTTATGTCGTTGTGGTTTATCTAAAAATAAACCATTTTGTGATGGTTCGCATAATGGTAATTTTGAACATCAAGCTGAAGCTTTTGCATTGCCGCCTAAAAAGTAATTAAAAATAAAAGACCTATTAACTAATTGTAATAGGTCTTTTTGTTTTTAATAATGGCACTATTTCACAAATTTCATTTCATTAAATAAATAATCTGCTCCAGCAATTTATCTATTATAAAAAGGGAGTGAGAATGCCTTCATTAGTATTAACTGAATCTTGAAATGTTTAATGAGGTTTGAAATTTGCTTCTTTAGCCTTTTCTTCCATTTTATCAAGCATTTTTGAAATACCACCCATAATTTTTTCAATTTTTTTACCAGGATCTGCTCCTTGTGATAATCCATCAGATGCGGCATGCAAGCCGAATATTTGAATTATACCACCTTCGCCTTCACATGTCTTGTCATTATTGACAGAATGAAAATTATCAGATACTTCGCATACATTGTTTGAAACTGGGAAATAATAGGCAGTTAAACAGGCATATTTTGCATCATGATTAAGGATAGCTTTCTCCCATTCGGCTTGTTCAACAATTTTAAAATTGTATGGATATGCCTTGGCAATTTTTTCTTCACTAAAATCTTGTTGCTCTAACACCTTAATAATATCGTCTTTTTTAATAAGTGCAATAAGGTTTTTTACTTCATACCTGGGTTTGTCTTCTTTGGAAAAAACGTAGGCATTAACATTTGTTTGTTTTATGTCGGGGTGAGATAAATACACCTTAAGAGATAGTTTAAATTGATCAACAGATTGAACAAACTCACCCAAAGCTGCTTTTAATGGAGTTATTAAAAATAAAACCTCCGATTTTTCATCTGCCAAAAATAATGTAAATGCTCTTGGCCTGTCATAAGCCATGATGTAATTGTTTTCATATTTTTCTCCTAATACGAAAAATTTTGAGCGATTGCCATAACGCATTACCGCATATAAATTTTCATTAGCGTTAAAATAGGATGAGATAGAATCAGAACTTATAAATACTATCTTTTCATTGAAGTCCCAGAATTTTGTAAATGCAGTTTTGATGGATTCACGGATATATATGCACCTTTTTTCGTAATCTTCTATCTCTTGCAGTTTATTTCGCTTTTGTAGTTCCTTAATATAAATAGGACTTTTAATTGGTAGTTCAACTATAAGAGTTCTTTTTTGAACTTCGGATAATCTAGCGGCAGTGCCGTTTGTTTCGTCAAAAGAAAACAGAAACTGGAAAGATAAAACGAACAAAAATGTGATAGATGACTTCATAGTTTAAAATTGTTTTTTAATGGAATTACTTCGCCAATTTCATTTCATTTAATAAATAACCTGCTCCTGCAAATTTATCAATGATGAATAAGGTGTAGCGTACATCCAAAGTGATATTTCTGCACTGGTTAGGATTGTACATAATATCACTCATGGTTCCTTCCCAGTTTCTATCAAAGTTAGTTCCAATTAATTGACCTTTTGCATTAAATACAGGACTTCCGCTATTGCCACCAGTGGTGTGGTTGCTTGCTGTAAAAGCTACTTGCAATTTACCATCTTTGTTGGCATATTGTCCGTAATCTTTTTTCTCATACAACTCTATTAACTTTGCCGGCACATCAAACTCTTCGTCTTTTGGAATGTATTTTTCCATAATACCATCTAAGGTTGTGTAGTAATTATATTCTACACCATCTTTTGGTACATAATTATTTACTTTACCATAAGCTACTCGTAATGTAGAGTTAGCATCTGGATAGAATTTTTTGTCTTTAAATATTTCTTTTTGTCCTTGAATATATAGTTTTTGTAATTCATTAATTTCTCTTTCATCGTATTGAAATTGAGGAAATACCGAAGTATTGTAATATTTTACAATAGAGCTAGTGATGTAAAAAATCGGATCTCTTTCGTATAAATTAGTGTATTTATCATAATCGTTTAACATCACTTCAGCTTTTTCTTTATCTACAAAATTGGTGTTTGAAAATAAGAAGTCGGTCATTTTTTTCGCATCGTTATTATTAGCAACAATAAACGAATCTAACACATAAGGTCTGCTATTGGTTGGCACGCCTTTGATGTATTCTGCCAACATAGCTTCACATAATTTGATATCAGTTGGTTTATTATAATTTTTAAAGAAACCTAACTTTTTGTATTCTTCTAAGGTTTTATCATAGGTGTTTGTGGTCCCTTTTTGTTTTTTCTTTAATTCGTTATTCAAGGTTACATAAAAACGAGCATAATTAAGGGCGTCAATGGCCATTAAACATTCGCTATAATAATCTACTTGTTTGTTTAGGATTTTATATTCAGCATACACTTTTTGTAATTGAGGAAAAATATTACCATACTTTTCTTTTTGAGCAGGATTAGCACTTATTGCTTCGTTAAATTGATTTTCAAATAATTGTTTTTTTGCAACGGCATCATATTTTTTTAAGCCATTCATTTCGCCCATCCATTTTTTGTAGTAGTTAGCAACACTTTGAAATTTACTAGCATAAGCGATACGAACTGCATCACTTTGTAACATATCTACATTCATTATATTTAATCGTTTTTCACGAAGAGAAACTTTTAATGGATCGCTTTCGTTCATAATCATATCAACGGCATAGCTTGATAAATATTCTTGTGTACGCCCAGGGAAACCATATACCATGGTAAAATCTCCTTGTTTATATCCTTTTAAAGAAATTGGAATCACATTTTTTGGTTTGTAAGGAATATTGTCTTTACTGTATTCTGCAGGCTTGTTATCTTTATTGGCATAAATACGAAACACTGAAAAATCAGCATTATGACGAGGCCACATCCAGTTATCGCTTTCGCCACCAAACTTTCCGATAGAAGAAGGAGGAGCGCCAACCATACGAACATCTTTGAATGTTTCTACAACAAATAAATAATAGTCGTTACCATAAAAAAATGGTTTGATAAATGCTTCATAATGAGTTCCTGCAACAGCTTCTTTTTCTAATTGTTTAATATTGGCTTTGATGATAGAATCTTTTTTAGCTTCTGTGCTGGTAGCTATAATTCCTTTTAATACTTTTGCGGTAACATCTTCAATACGCTGTATGATAGTGGCATTTAAGTTTGGCGTATAAACCTCTTCATTTTTATTCATCGCCCAAAAACCATTGGTTAAGTAGTCTTTTTCAACTGTGCTATGAAAAGCGATAGCTGAATAACCGCAGTGGTGGTTAGTTAAAATTAAACCTTGGTCAGAAACGATTTCGGCTGTACAGCCACCTGCAAATTGTACAATGGCATCTTTTAAACTTGATTTATTAACGCTGTAAATTTGTTCAGCAGTTAATTTTAATCCATTCTTTTTCATGTCTTTAATATTCATTGCATTTAAAAGTTGTGGTAACCACATCCCTTCGTCAGCTTTTGAGATTAAAGAAATTAATAATGTTAATGCAAGTAGTTTTTGTTTCATGTTTTGTTTATTATTTAACCGCAAAGAAGCGGAGTTTTTTAGCAAAGGGTGCAGAGTTCTATTGTGATAAAATGATAATGAAAAGATATTACATTGAACGAATTAACTCCTTCATCAATAAAGTCATTTTAGGTTCTTGCATTTTTGCAATATGTTGAACTTCTTCGTGACTTACATTTTGAACATCACCTTCTACACCTAAATCAGTTACGATACTTACACCAAATACGCGCATGCCGCCATGTTTAGCAACAATTACTTCTGGTACAGTACTCATTCCAACGGTATCAGCACCAATTCTTCTGATGTAACGATATTCGGCAGGAGTTTCAAAACAAGGGCCAGTTAATCCAGCATAAGAGCCTTGACTTACTTTAATATTATTTGCTTTCGCAATTTCTAAAGCCATTGCAATTAATTTTTTATCATATGCTTCGCTCATATCTGGGAAACGTGGACCTAGTTCAGCAATGTTTTTTCCAATTAAAGGATTGGTTGGAAATAAATTAATATGATCATTGATAATCATGATTTCTCCAATCTCAAAATCAGGATTCATGCCACCACTTGCATTTGATACACATACTGTATGGATGCCAATTGCTTTCATCACGCGAACAGGGAATGTAATTTGATGCATGGTGTACCCTTCATAAAAATGAAAACGACCTTGCATGGCCATTACTTTTTTGCCACCTAATTCTCCAAATATTAATTTGCCGCTATGACCTTCTACTGTGCTTACAGGAAAATTCGGAATCTCCTCGTATGGGATAACGAATTCTGCGCTTATTTCTGTTACTAGTCCTCCTAATCCTGTTCCTAAAATAATTCCTATTTCGGGGCGGAAGTTATTTGTTTTTTCAAGAATACTTTTTGTGGTAAAATTTATTTGTTCTAACATAGTTTATGATTGTATCGTTAAATTCTTGTGTTTTGTCTTTAAAATCTACCTCTATCGGCAAAACGTACAAAGGTAATGTATTTGCTATATCCTGCAAGTCAGTGCCACGTAATCTCATAGCATCTTTTTCAGTAGTTACTACTATTTTGTTTCCGCCTTCAATGGCATCTAATTGCGCTCTTACATCTGCAATATCCTGAATTGTAAAGCTGTGATGGTCAGGAAACTGAATATGTTTTACATCTGAAGAGTATTCTTTTAAGTAGGTAATCATTGGTTGTGGATTACCGATACCTGTAAAAGCAACTATACGATAACGAAATAAATCATTTAAAGTATCAATGGTATCAGAAGGATTTTGAAAGCCTTTTAATTCGCCATATTTTAACCAAGTAAAAAATAATTGTTGGTGTGCTAATGGTTTTAAATCTTTAATTACATTTCTAATTTCGATAGCCGTTGTTTTATCAGGTGTTTTACTGACGATAATAATATCAGCCCTTTCAATGCCTTTTTTTGATTCTCTTAAATAACCAGCCGGCATCATGCAATCGTTTAAATACAAGTTATTGTATTCACTTATCACAATTTTCAGTTCGCAATTTAAAGCGCGATGCTGAAAGGCATCATCTAAAATCACCACGTTTGGAGGCTCAGGAAATTCTAATATTTTTTTAATGCCATTAACTCTATTGGCATCTACGCAAACTTCTAATTGAGGATTTTTTGTTTTGTATTGCAATGGCTCGTCGCCAATATCAAATGCTGTGCTTACATTTGATGCCTGAATAAAGCCAGATGTTTTACGTTTGTAACCGCGACTAAGTATAGCTATTTTAAAGTCGTTTTGTAATATATTAATTAAATACTCTACATGAGGTGTTTTTCCAGTACCACCAACGGCTAAATTTCCAACACAAATAGTGTGTACGTCAACCGATTTACTTTTTAAAAATTTCCAATCGTATAATAAATTACGTAACGAGGTGATAATGCCATAAATTACAGCAAAAGGAAATAGAAGTATTTTCTTTAAAGTCACCTAAATATTTATAAAGTAGTGAATTTAGGGGGTTTTTCTTAAAAAATGAAATCTTTTTAGACTATTCCTTTACTTCTATCCATAATTTGCAAGGCTCTAATTTACAGCCGTTTGCATCGGTTTCTATAACCTCTAAATATCCACTTTGATAATCAATATCTACGGTGATTGAATTGGTGTGTTTTCCATTACTAATCCACATACCTGCAGGCATATTCCAAAGGTATTTGGAACCTTGATGAAGAGGAACGGAGTAGGTGAGATTGGTTGATCGGCGTCGTCGTCGAGCACGAAGCCTCCCGCCGCGCGGGTCGAGCCGAGCCGAGGCGCATTGAGAGTGGCAATGGCTTCGTCGCCCGCGAACGCGAGCGTGA
>SYEI01000004.1 GCA_005800865.1 Bacteroidota bacterium
AAAATGTCCAGTCACAGCCAAATAAGCACCAATAGGAGCAAGACCTAATCCGCAACCTAATACTAAATGACATAAAGGTGTGAAGCGTTTAGTATAACTATAAAATAAGACAACAAATAAAGCTACAGGTGATAAGTAAAAACAAATCGTATTGATAAAATAGGTGGCGGTAACAAATAGTACGCAATTGATAATAATAAAGAATAAGGCATTTTTTGGATTGATAATTCCAGCAGGAATTTCTCTGATGGCTGTCCGTGGATTTAAAACATCAAATTTTCTATCAATAAAACGATTAAAAGCCATTGCTGAATTACGCGCAGTAACCATGCAAGCCAGAACCAATAAAAATAATTTTAATGAAAATGTAAACCCTTCTTGCAGAGCCAATGTAAATCCTATGAAAGCAAATGGCAATGCAAAAATTGTGTGACTAAATTTTACAAGTGATAAATAATTTTTTATACTAGACATTTAACCTCTGATAATTAGAACCATTAAAAAAATAACTGGGAACGATGATAAAATCATTCCGATGTAGCCAATGCTAAATGCACTTTTTGTGATTTCAAATTTTGTGTTTAAATAAACATTAATAGTAGAAAATGTAAAGCCTATAATAGCGGCTAATAATGAAAACATTAAAAATTGAGGCTTTAATAATATGAAACAACTTAAAGTTCCAAATATTAAGGACACAAGGCCTGATAGTTTAAACAAGTTCATCTTACAAAACGTTATTAGTTTGTTCTTTAATTTTTTCTAATTCATCTTTCATTAAAACAACTAATTTTTGCATTTCAGCATCGTTAGCTTTAGAACCGATGGTGTTTACTTCTCTTCCAATTTCTTGGCCGATAAAGTTTAATTTTCGTCCACCAGCTGGCTCTTTCATCGTTTTGATAAAATAATCTAAGTGAGTTTTTAAACGTACTTTTTCTTCGTTTATATCTAATTTTTCGATGTAGTAAATTAATTCTTGTTCAAAGCGATTGTTATCTACTTTTTCTTTGCCAACAACTTCTTCTAAATTCTTTTTGATGCGATCTCTGATATTTTGAATACGAGCCGCATCATGTTCTTTAATTTTTTCTAATGAATCGGCAATAATTCCTAAACGCGTTTCAAAATCTTTTTCAATCGATTTCCCTTCGTCTGATCTGAAATTATTTAATCCTTCAACTGCTAAAAAAATAACACTTTGTATGTCTTTCCAATCTTGTTCGTTTGGTTCTTTGCGTTCTGATTTTAAAACATCAGGCATCTTTAAAACGTGAGCCATCAAATTTGTTGCTGGCTCATTTAATTCAGTAGCTAATTGTTTTAATTGATTGTAATATGATTTTGCTAAATCGGTATTAATTTGAACGGGAGTTTCTTCTATTTTAGATTCTACATAAACAGATAAATCTATTTTGCCACGTTCTAATAATTTAGTGATTTCACTTTTTAATTCATGTTCTTTATCGCGGTAGGTTGAAGATAAACGTAAACTTAAATCTAAGTTCTTACTATTAAGTGAACGGATTTCTACATTAACGGTTTTGTTTTCAAATTCTTTTGTGGCTTTCCCGAAGCCTGTCATTGATTTTAGCATGCTATAAAAATAGTGAATTAAAGGCAAATTTTGGAACCAAATTGAAATTAATGTTTTACCTTTAAACTCCTTAAAACAGAGCATATTACAATACACGAAACATACATGCAACGCTGCCTTGAACTTGCAGCTAAAGGTTTAGGCAATGTAGCGCCAAATCCTATGGTAGGTTGCGTTATTGTTTGTGATGGTGAGATTGTAGCAGAAGGATATCATGAACAATACGGTAGTGGGCACGCCGAACCAAATGCCATTAAGCAAGTAAGTGATGCTATTCTTAAAAAAAGTACGTTATATGTGACTTTAGAGCCTTGTTCGCATCATGGAAAAACGCCTCCTTGTGCGGATTTAATTATTAGTAAAGGCATCAAAAAAGTGGTGATTGGAAATTTAGATTCTAATCCTTTAGTTTCGGGAAGAGGTATTCAAAAACTAAAAGAAGCAGGTATTGAAGTGGAGCATGGTATTTTAGATAAAGAATGTAGAGCATTGAATAAACGCTTTTTTACTTTTCACGAAAAAAAACGTCCTTATATTATTTTAAAATGGGCTCAAACTCAAGATGGATTTATCAGTCGCATACCTTTGCCAGAGAATAAAGAAGATAATTGGATTACTGGGAAAGAAAGCAAAGCCTTAGTTCATCAATGGAGAGGTGAAGAGCAAGCCATTTTAATTGGATACAATACGGCATTAGTTGATAATCCTTTATTGACAGCACGTTTAGTAGAAGGTAAAAACCCTATACGTTTAGTTATTGATAAAAATTTGGACTTGACTCATAATCTAAATGTTTTTAATAACGACGCTAAAACAATTATTTTTAATAGCATGAAAGGTAGCGAACATGATAACATTCGTTATGTGAGAATAGATTTTCAAAACATGATTCAAGAAATTTTAAATGAATGTTACGTTCTAAATATTTCGAGTGTTATTATTGAAGGAGGAACAAAAACAATTAATGAGTTTATTCAAAAAAACACCTGGGACGAAGCACGCATATTTGTAAATCCTCACAAAACGTTTGAGCAAGGCATTGCTGCACCTGTTATATCATTTAACCAATCTATTCCAAACCAAATAGGAGACGATTTACTTTATACAATAACTAATTTATGATTTTTCTAATTCTTTCTGTCATTGTTTCCACTTTGTTTGGAATTTCTTTTAAAGTGATAGCCGTAAAAAATATTAATGGGTTTCAAGCAATTATTGTTAATTATGTTATAGCTGGTTCTTTAGGTTTTTTGACAACGAAGTCAAATGTTACACCTCTAAATGTAGTTCATGAATCCTTTTTCCCGATAGCAGTTTTTTTAGGAATTGTTTTTATTAGTAGCTTATTCGTAATTTCTGAAACTACTGCAAAACAAGGTATTTCGGTGGCGCAGGTTGCTAATCGTATGTCGGTGGTGGTGCCAATAAGTATTGCTATTTTGTTTTATGGTGATGGTATTTCTGTTTCAAAAATCATTGGCATTGTGTTAGCTATTATGGCAGTGTATTTGGTGTCACACAAAGAAACACAAGGGAAAGTAGCAGATAAATTTTGGTGGTTATTTCCCTTAATAATTTTTGTGTGTAGTGGTATTATTGATTCTTCCATTAACTATGCGCAACGTAATTTATTGAATGATTTAAATTTTGACGCCTTTCTATCTACTATTTTTGCAACTGCTTTTATATTTGGTTTTATAGTGTTGTTGTATCAGTTAATTATTAAAAAAGAAAAATTTCAATGGCAAGCTATTCCTGCTGGAATGATATTAGGGACGATTAATTTTGGAACGATGTATTTCATTATTTCTGCTTTAAATACTAATGTGTTAGAACCTTCAGTACTATTCCCAATTAATAATTTGAGCATTTTAACCATATCAACTGTGGTTTCTGTTATTGTTTTTAAAGAAAAGCTATCTTCTAAAAACTGGATTGGTATTGGGTTAAGTTTATTGGCGATTTTAATTTTAGGATTACTACCTCAGTTGATGAAATAAAATTCATGCTATTTTCTGATACATATTTAACTATTGAACATAAAGCCAATATTATTTTTAAAGATAAAGGCAGTAAGTTTTTAGCCTTCGCTTTTCCAGTTGAAAATGATGCTCAAATTAGAGATGCACTGCTGCAATTAAAGAAAGAACATCCTAATGCTAATCATCATTGTTATGCTTATCGTTTAGGTGCCGATAAATTAAATTACAGAGCAAATGATGATGGAGAGCCAAATAATACTGCTGGAAAGCCAATTCTTGGACAAATGCAGTCCAACGATTTAACTAATCTGTTAATTGTGGTGGTTCGTTATTTTGGAGGCACCTTATTAGGTGTAAGTGGATTAATTAATGCCTATAAAAGTTCAGCGGCAGAAGTGATTAAAGAATGTAACATCATTGAAAAATTTATTTCATTTAATTATACCATTAGCTTCCCCTTTGAACATTTAAACGATGTTATGAAATTATTGAAGCAAACAGATTGCAAAATTATCGCTCAGCAATTTGATAATGATTGTGAAATTAGTTTTAGTATTCGTAAAGCGAATTCAGAAGCTTGTGAAGAGAAATTAAAGAAGTTAAATGGACTTAAATTAACTTATCAATAACTGTCTAATTTCGTATCTTTATCACATGCAAATTTCTAACCGACAATTATTTTTAAATCATGTTGCTCAGGTATCTCCTAAGCCAATGGACTTAGAGATAGTGAAAGCAAAAGGTGTCCATTTATTTGATGTGAATGGAAAATCCTACATTGATTTTATTTCTGGAATTTCGGTGAGTAATGTAGGGCATTGTCACCCTAACGTTGTAAAAGCTATTCAAGAACAAAGTGAAATCTACATGCACTTAATGGTGTATGGAGAATATGTGCAAGCGCCACAAATACAATTGGCTAAGGCCTTAACCGATTTATTGCCACAAAATTTAAATTCTGTTTTTTATACTAACTCTGGAACTGAGGCTACTGAAGGCGCTTTGAAATTAGCAAAACGAGTGACTGGCAAAACAGAGATTATTTGTTTCAAAGACTCTTATCACGGCAGCACACATGGTGCATTAAGCGTAATGGGGAATGAAGAATTTAAGCAAGCATTTAGGCCTTTACTGCCAGATGTCAAAATTTTAGAATATAATTCGATCGAAGAAGTTAATAAGCATATTACTTCAAAAACCGCTGCTGTAATTTTGGAGCCTGTGCAAAGCGAAACGGGGTATACTATTGCAACGAATGAGTTTTTAAAAGCCATCCGAAAGAAATGTGATGAGCATTGTGCCTTAATGATTTTAGATGAAATTCAAAACGGATTTGGACGTAGTGGCACTTTTTTTGCTTTTGAACAAACAGGCGTTGTGCCTGATATTTTATTATTAGCCAAAGGCATGGGCGGCGGCCTACCAATAGGCTGTTTCATTAGCTCTCAAAAATTATTAAATGAGTTTACGCATAATCCAGTTTTAGGGAACATCAACACCTTTGGCGGCAATGCGGTTTGCTGCGCAGCTTCTTTAGCATGTCTTCAAACTATTCAATCCGAAAAATTGATGGTTGATATTGAAGGAAAATCAAATCTGATTCGTTCCTTATTAGTTCATCCTGCTATTAAATCTATTAAAGGTAAAGGCTTTATGTTGTCTTTAGATTTTGAAGACACCGATTTAAATTTTAAAATTATTGAAACTTGTGTGAAGAATGGTTTAATCGTAGATTGGTTTTTGTTCAATTCTCATTCTATGCGTATTGCACCGCCATTGATTATAACCGATGAAGAAATTAAAAATGCCTGCGCCATAATTATGCAGAGCATTTTTGAGTGCGTTTAATTTAGCGTGAGGGATAGAAACGGAAAGCCCGCAGTGACTTTAGGAGCGAGGACTTGAAGTGAATAGCCCGACCTGACGATAGGAAGGGCACGCCCAATATTTTTTATAAATCCACTAAAGCCACCAACAATTTCTCAATCTTTAATTTCATTTCTTTTGGAGAGCAATCGTAATTATTAAACAGTACAGAGAACGCTAATTCTTTTCCTGATTTTGTTTTCACATAACCACAATAGCCTCTTGCACGATTAATGTAACCTGTTTTCGCACGCATATTATTTTCAGCAAAAGTACCTTTACATAAATTTGTCATACTACCATTTTTACCTGCAACTGGTAATGAAGCATTAAATGCAGGATACATTAAGCTATCTCTGTAAATTTTTGATAATACTGTTGCCTGAATTTTAGTGGTAATACTATTTGCTCTTGATAAACCGCTTCCGTCAGCCATGTTTAGGCCCGATACATCAACGCCTCTGCCTTCCCAGTAGTTTTTTACAGCATCAACGCCGTTAGATGTGGTTCCTTGCTTTTTTGATTTAGCTGCTCCAATAGTATTTAATAAGCTTTCCGCATAATGGTTATTACTTTTAATATTTGTATAGTAAACTATTTTTTCAAGCTTTGGTGATTGATGCGTATACACTAATTGTTCGTTGCCTTTTAAAGTATTTTGTTCTATATTTAAAAGTTTAACATCAGCTGTAGCTAAATTATTTTTTTGTAATTCTGATTGTAATTGATTTTCAAAGTATAATGCTGGTTCTGGCATTTCGGCTTCTACTTCATAATGTGTTTTGTTTGGAGGAATCGTGCCTGTTACTTTTCTGTTGTAGCCATTAGGGTCGCCAAATACAAAAGCATCATCTTCGGTTCCGGCTGATATAACATTAGATTGAATGGTCATTTTTTTTGCAAAGTAATTGGGTGATATACTTTCCAATTCGGCGGATGTATTCAATGCACCACTATTATAAAATATCGAAAATTTATTATCACGGTACGAAAGTCCATTTGCTCCAGCACCAAAATAATTCCCAATATCGCCCCAAATCCAAGTGCTTGGTATAGTATTATTAAAATAGGAGACATCTGCGATAATAGAACCATTTATTTTTTTGATATTTTTTGCTTTGATTTTCTCAAGGATTGGATTGAAAAAATCACCATCACTATTATAAAAATAAGAGGAGTTAAAAGATGGGTCGCCGCTACCTTTGATTAATAAATTATTACTAGAGGTTCCTGAAGCGGAATCTATTTTTGTGAATGTGTAAAAATTAGTTTTATAGGTATAATCTTTCCCTAAAATCCCCAAAGCTGCCGAGGTAGTCATAATTTTCATCGTACTAGCGGGAATTAAAGCTATTTCCGAATTATATTCTTTTACAGTTTTTCCTGTTTGCGCCTCTAAAACACAAAAGCTGTAAGTAGCATGTTGTAGGTCTTTATCTTTTTTAAAGGATTCTAACACCGCTTCTATATTAGATTGCGTATATGATAAAATTGGAAATAGTAGAAGTGAAAAAAAGGAAGTTGGTTTTATCATTATATTTTGCTAAATTTCTATAAAATTAATTCCTTAACTTAAATAAAACTTTATACTTTCATTTTTGTTTTTAACTTTATACAACTCAAAACGCTAAACATGGTTTATGCCCAATACTTCGTTCGCTTTTAAACAGTTTATTGTCAAGCAAGATAGGTGCGCTATGAAAGTAGGTACTGATGCAGTTTTGCTTGGGGCTTGGGTTTTGCCAAATGGCAGCAAACACATTTTAGATATTGGAACTGGTACAGGTGTTATTGCCTTAATGCTTGCTCAAAAAACACAAGCCCATATTGATGCGATTGATATTGATGAAGAGGCTTTTTTACAAGCCAAACAAAACGCATTAGATAGTAAGTTTTCTAGTCAAATTACGGTTATTCAAACTTCTTTACAGCACTATTCTAAAGAAAGTACTCAAAAATATAATTTGATTGTTACCAATCCGCCTTATTTTGAACAGTCGCTTAAATCCTCTGACGAACAGCGCTCCCATGCCCGACACGCCGACGTATTACCGTTTGAAGAATTATTGGATGGCGTTTTAAAATTATTGGATGAAAAAGGTAAATTTTGCCTTATTTTGCCAACTTTAGAAGCAATTAAGTTTAGAGCATTAGCTGAAAAAAGAGGACTTCATTTATCTAAATTATTACGAGTAAAATCTAGAATAGATAAGGATACTGATAAACGCCATTTGATGCAATTTGAGGTAAAACCTACCGAATTTTCCGAGAAAACAATAGCTATTGAGCTCGAAGAAAGACACCAATATACTGATGATTACAAGGATTTAACCAAAGATTATTACATTAATTTTTGATAAAATAATTGTCATTTTTTCATTTATTTTCCTATCTTTAAAACATTAAGAAATTTATCTATGCAAAAAATTGTATTAGTATGTCTTGGCTTTCTATGTTTAAACGCATCGGCTCAAGACACCGTAAAAGTAAAAACTGCTTTAACTACAGAACAAGAAGCTGAAAACGCTTATAATGTTGGTTTAGAGTATATGGGTAAAAAAGATTACAACATGGCAATCGAGCAATTTTCGAAGGCTGTTTCTTTTAAACCAAATTTTGATAAAGCCCTTTGCAGCAGAGGTTTCGCAAGATATGAGTCTAAAACCTTTGATGCATCTATTGAAGATTATAATAAAGCATTGGCAGTAAATCCTTTAAATGTGGATGCTATGTTTGGGAAAGCGCAAAGTTTTTATGCCATCAATAAAAAGGATTCTTGTGTGAGTTATCTAAGTAAAACCGTTTTTATAGATGATAAATACGCAAAAGCGTATTATTTAAGCGGACAAATTAATTTTGAACAGGGCGACTATAAATATGCCGTTACTGAATACGACAGAGCTATTGCGGCTAAATCAGATTATGCTTATGCTTATAATGATAGAGCTTCTGCAAAAAAAATGTTAGGGGATGAAACAGGTGCTATTGCTGATTATGAAAAAGCTGTGTCCATTGATAATAAATTGTTTTTCACATACAATAACTTAGGTTCTTGTAAACGTAATAAAGGGGATAATGCTGGAGCTATTGAAGCTTATAACAAAGCCATTGCATTAAAAGCCGATTATTATATTGCTTTAAACAATAGAGGAACTGCTAAATTAAATATGAATGATTTTGCAGGAGCTGTTTCTGATTTTGATGCAGCTTTGAAACAAAAACCTAATTATACATTAGCTATGAATAATATGGCTTCTGTTTATATTAAGAAAAAAGATTATAAGGCAGCTACAGAGTGGGCTAATAAAGCCATTCAAGCTGATGCAAAATTAGGCGCTGCTTATGTTAATAGAGGAATTGCTAAACAAATGTTGAAAGATGAAGATGGCGCTTGTGCAGATTGGAAAAAAGCAGCGGAGTTTGGCGCAGCAGAAGGAAAACGTTATACATCTGGTTTCTGCGACTAATCAATCATTCAAAAGAATATTCATTCATACCAATAAAGAATATGAACACATTATATAAAATAGCAGCAATTTTTCTTTTCACAAGTTCTGTTGCGTTAGCCCAAAATATTGAATTCGAAAAATCTAATTTCCCTGATAAAAAGGATCAATTAAAAGAAGCGAAAAGAAGTTTAGAAGATGGAAAAGATGCGTTTTCATTAGGTAAAAAAGAGTACGATTTCGTATTAGAAGGATACGTTAGTAAAAATAAATACTATCCTGTGAGTCGTAAAGATTATCAACGTGCGGGTGATATTTATTTTAAACAAGCTCAACCTTTATTAGCAAAAGCTCAGGATTTTAATCCTAATAATGCGGAGTTAAATTATATGCTGGGTGTTATTAGTTTTAACTTAAATCCTCAATCAGATAATGGGGCTAAATATTTGGAAAAAGCTTTATCCTTAAACGACCCTAAGTTGCCAGAAGATTTAACCTATTTTTTAGGTTGGGCTTGTCAGTTTCAACTGAAATGGGATGATGCCATTAAGTATTATCAAATGCAATTAACTATTTTAACTAAAGATGCGAAAGGCAATGCTGCAGCCATTGAAGATGTAAATAAGAAAATGGCAGAGTGTAAAGTAGGAAAAAAAGAAACAGCAAATCCTCAACGTGTCTTTGTAGATAATTTAGGTACTAATATCAATACATCTTATCCTGAATATAGTGCCTTTATTTCTGCTGATGAATCGATGATGGTATTAACAGCTCGTAGAGAAAATTCAACAGGTGGGAAATTAGATGAAGGTGATAGTTGGCCTTTTGAAGATTTGTACCAATCATTTAAAGTAAATGGAAAATGGACACCAGCACAAAATTTCGGCCCTTTAGTAAATAGTCCTGAACATGATGCAACAGCTGGATTATCAAGCGACGGAACGACCATGTTTATCTTTAAATATAAAGAAAAAGATGGGGGAGATATTTATATGAGTAATTTAAATGGAAATACGTGGTCGAAGCCTGAGCATTTAAATAAAAATATTAACTCTAAATGGCATGAGTCTTCTGTGAGTTTATCTTATGATGCAAAGCGTTTGTATTTTATTAGTGATAGGGAAGGCAATATGGGTGCAGGTGACATGTACTATTCTGATAAAGATGCAAAAGGAGATTGGGGTACCGCTATGAATGCTGGACCAGATTTGAATACCAAGTATGGCGAAGAAGGTGTTTTTATTCATCCTGATGGAAAAACCATTTACTTTAGTTCTAAAGGACATGGCACCATGGGAGGTTATGATATTTTTAAATCAACTTTCGAAAACGGTAAATGGGGTGTGCCTCAAAATTTGGGTTATCCCATTAACGGACCAGATGATGATGTGTTTTTTGTAATCAGTGGTAGCGGAAATCACGGCTATTTTGCATCTTCAAAACAAGGAGGATATGGTGATAAGGATATTTATAAAATTACATTTTTAGGTCCTGAAAAACCACCAGTGGTAATGAACGAGGATAATTTATTAGCTAGTGTTGCTGCCCCAGTAAGCGAATTTAAAGCAGAGAAAATTGTAAGTTCAGGACCTAAAATGACGATTTTAAAAGGCGTTATTTCTGATGCAAAAACCTATAATTTATTGGAAGCAACTATTGAATTAATTGATAATACATTAAATGATGTTATTGCCACTTTTAAATCTAATAGCACAACAGGTAAGTATTTAGTGTCTTTACCATCAGGTAAAAACTACGGTATTGCTGTTAAAAAAGATGGTTATTTATTTCACTCAGAAAACTTCGATTTAAAAGCATCTGAAGAATTTCAAGAGGTAGAAAAAAATATTGCCTTAAAACAAATTGAAATTGGACAATCTATCGTCTTAAAAAACATTTTCTTCGACTTTGATAAAGCTACGATTCGCCCTGAATCTGCGAATGAATTAGATCGTTTAATTAAATTATTAACGGAAAATCCAACTTTAAAAATTGAACTAGGAAGTCATACTGATAGTAAGGGTAGCGACGATTACAATCAAAAATTATCTCAATCTCGTTCTCAATCTGTAGTAACTTACTTAATTGGAAAAGGTATTGCAACGGATAGATTAGTAGCAAAAGGATATGGTGAAACAGTTCCGGTAGCGACTAACGATACAGATGCTGGCAGACAAGAAAACAGAAGAACAGAATTTAAAATTTTGAGTAAATAACTCAAATGTTTCGTCGCTGCTGGGAGTATATTTCCTCTATTGGTATTCAGCCCGAATACGATGATATTTTAGTAAAGCGTATTACGCTCAGTAATCGTTTTAGTGTTGTTGCTATTTTAGTTTTTTTATTTAGTGGTATCAACAATATAGTTCTAGGAGATTTATTTTCTGGGTTATTGATTGAATGTTTAGTAGGCGTTTGTTTTTTAGGTTTTTACTTTAATAAATTGCAATACCATCGATTTGCTATTTCGTTTATTTTTATAACAGTTAGTATTGCTATTTTTTATTTCGATTCCTATTCTGGTATTTTGTCTGGAACTTATCTATACCATTTCCCTCTTATCTTAGCTATAGCTTTTGTATTTGATATGAGAGAAGATAAAAAAGTGATGTTATTTCATTTTGCTTTAATCATTGTTTTTTTAATCATTAATGTCGTTACTGATTACACAATATTTAGAAGTAGTTTTTTAACCGATGAAAAGCGGTCTCAGATGTTTATGTTTAATTTGATATTTAGTGCATCTGCTGTTGGGTTCTTTGTATATATTATGATTCAAAATAACTTAAAAGAAAGTTACCTATACATTCAGCGTATTGAAGAAAGACGTCAATCCGAAAAATTGGTAAAGGAGGCATTAGACGAGAAAAATATTTTAATATCAGAATTGCATCATCGTGTAAAAAACAACTTGGCTATTATTTCGGGTTTATTTAGCTTAAAAATGAATGACGATTTGCATGAAGAGGCTAAAAATGTTTTAATGGAAAGTAGAAATAGAGTGCGTTCGATGGCATTAATTCATAATCGTTTGTATAAAAGCGATAATATGACTAATGTAAATTTTGAAGAATATGCTAAAGAGTTAATATCGGAAATTAGCGCTTCTTATCCAGCAGTTGCTAATTCAGTAAAAATAGATACAGATATAAAAAATGTATCCATTAATATTAACTCAGCAATACCTTGTGGTTTAATTTTAAACGAATTACTTACAAACGCCTATAAGCATGCATTTAGGGATAAAACAAATGGACATATTAATGTGTCTTTTGCGCGTGATAATAACGCTATCGTTATGCGAGTAAATGACAATGGAGTGGGTTTGCCTGAAGATTATAAACAGAAACAATCCTTAGGCGTAACAGTTATAGAGTCGTTGAGCGAACAGTTAGATGGCACTTATAATTTTTCAAATAATAATGGTACTTGTTTTGAGTTAAAGTTTAAGCACTCGTAATTAGTATCAATTTTTAACAGTATTTTAATATAAACTGCCTTAATAAATTATTGATTTAATAGTTTCTTAGTATCTTCGTCATTACAAATAGCATATCAAAAAATTATGAGCACAGAACAACCTAAACCAAAGAAGAGCCTTTTAAAACGAATTTTAAAATGGAGCGGAATTACAATTTTATTATTATTGATTTTAATAGTTGCTGCACCTTTTATTTTTAAAGATAAAATTGTTCAAATTGTAAAAGAGGAAGCCAACAAAAACTTAAATGCTAAAGTTGACTTTGGCGAATTTGATTTAACCTTATTTAGCTCATTTCCTGATTTTAGGTTTAAAATTCAGAAAGTAAGTGTGATTAATGTTGAACCATTTAAAGGCGACACATTAGCTTACATTAAAGAATTATCTTTTGATTTGAATATTAAAAGTGTGATTAGCGGTGAAAAATATCAAATCAATTCTTTGATTATAGATGAACCAAAAATTAATGGTATTGTAATGGCAGATGGTAAAGCTAATTGGGACATTGCCAAAGCTAGTGCTGATACAGCTGCTGTTGAACCTGCAGATACTAGTGCAACGAAATTTGCCTTGAAATTAAAATCCCTACAAATTAAACATGCTAATATTACTTACAATGATATGCAAGGTAATATGAGCGCTGCTTTAAAAGATATGAATTACACCTTGAGCGGAGATTTTACACAAGATAATTTTATTTTAAGTAATTTATTAGAGATTGCAGAATTATCTTATAATATGGGAGGCGTTGGCTATTTAACTAAAGCAAAAACACGTTTTAAGGCAGATTTAGATATGGATATGCCTAACATGAAATTTACATTTAAAGAAAATGAATTTGATTTAAATGAGTTAGCATTAACTTTTGATGGATTTGTTTCGATGCCTAAAGATGATATTGGAATGGATTTAAAATTTGCAGCTAAGCAAACTGAGTTCAAATCTATTTTATCTTTAATACCAAGTGTGTACAGCAAAGATTTTGCTAGTGTGAAAACAGAAGGTAAATTAAAGTTAGATGGTATGGCTAAAGGAACCATGCATACGAGTGCAGATGGAAAAAGTGATACTTATCCAAGCTTTGAAGTTAATTTAGGAATTGCCAATGCGATGTTTAAATATCCTTCTTTACCAAAATCTGTAAACAATATTAATATTGATGTGCATGTAGAAAACAAAAAGGACTATTTAGATGCAACAGTGATTGATGTGAATAAATTTCATTTAGAAATGGCTGGAAATCCCATCAATATGTGGGCGCACGTTAAAACACCAATCTCTGACCCAGATTTAGCAGCAGAAATAAAAGGGGTAATCAATTTAGCCTCTGTAAAGGAATTTGTTCCTATGGAAGCGGGAGATGAGATGAGTGGTGTGGTAACTGCAGACATTGCAGCAGCAGGACGCATGAGTAGCATTGATAAAAAAGAGTACGACAAATTTAAAATGAGTGGTAGTTTGGCAATTGATAAAATGAATTATAAAACAACTACATTGCCTTATGCCGTGATGTTGAATGCTATGAAATTG
>SYEI01000406.1 GCA_005800865.1 Bacteroidota bacterium
GTTAAGGACTATTACTAATAAAATAATTCCTTTAGGGTGTTCACTTGAGATAATAAAATTACGACAAATTTATTGCCAGAACAAAGGATAACCAATAAAGTCATATTATATTATTATAAATAAATCCTAACATTAATTTTACGTAGAAAGTACTTGTTCTTCCTTCAAAAAATAATATCATAGTAGCTTAATAATTCGATAATGATAAACGAAAATACAAGGGCGTACTTTGCATTAATTATTATAATAAAAAACAATGATGAATTACAGTATAAAAAAGAAAAACAAGTTAAACACTTATAAAACATTACGCGACAATATTCGTTTAAATAACGCCATAAAGGTTAGTACTGATTTACCAAAAAGCTTTATCAATGATAATCATTTGATATATGAGTTCTCGGAAAGAAATTTACTAAACCTCCTCAATGCGCAAAAGAAAGGTAAAAAAGATACCTTGATTGTGAAATGGTGGGAAAACTAAACACATTCTAAATTACCACTTCGCTTACTAAATCGCTAAAAAAGAAAAGCCCTGTCAAATAACAGGGCTTTTCTTTTAATGAAATTTTACTATTACTGTTTTATAATTTTATACGCTTTCGTATTTATTTTAATGAAATACGATCCACTATTCCAATCTTTTGTACTAATGGTGATTTTCGTTTCTGTTGTTTTAGTTTGCAGCTGTAAGCTACCTAAAGCATTATAAACATAAATTTGAGTTTCTTCTCCAGAAGTATTGTTAGCATCCCAACTAAGATTAAACGATTCGTTAAATGGATTTGGATAAATATTAATAGAATTACTATTTCTTAATTCATTTAATGATGTACAAGCACTCACACTTTGTGTAACACTTGAACTATTATTACATAATCCATCTGTTACAGTAACCGAATAAACGGTTGTGATGCTTGGCGAAACAGAAATTGACATCGTTGTTGCTCCATTAGACCAGCTGTATGTTGATGCACTTGAACTTCCCATTAAAATAACGCTTTCTCCCGAACAAATTAAACTATTTGTTGTACTTGCTGTAATAGATGGTAGTTGATTAACTGTAACCAAAACAGCAGTGGTATCTGAACAACCATTGTCATTTCCTATTAACGAATAAGTTGTAGTAACACTAGGTGTATATGTTACGTTTACTGCTGTTGCTCCTGATGGCATCCAAGAATAAGTTGACGCTCCATTTGCTGTTAACGTTACGGTTTGTCCTGCACAAATTGCGGTGCTAGATGTTGTTGCTAAAACTGTTGGTGTTACATTAACAGATAAAGTAATCACACTCATGCCACTACAATTGTTTATATCAGTACCATTAATTGTATATGTTGTATTTGTTGTTGGAGATACACTATAAGTGGCCGTATTTGGTCCGCTAGTCCATGAATATGATGATACACCGCTTGCTGTTAATAAAGCACTGTTTCCAGAACATATAACTGAATTGCTTGCACTAATTGAAATTGTAGGACTAGGATTGGCGGTAATAGTTACAACAGAATTTCCTATACAGCCATTAGCATCAGAACCCATTACGCTGTATGTTGTATTTGCGGTTGGAGATACTGTGTATGTTGTATTGTTTGAATTGTCTGTCCATGTATAAGTAGACGCGCCAGTTAATGTAAGCGTTACGGTTTCGTTAGGACAAATAGCTAATTGACTAGCGTTAATTTGAACAGTTGGTGTTGGATTAACTGTTATTGAAATAGAAGCCGTATTCGCACAAGCGTTCACGTCCGTTCCTATTACAGAGTAACTAACATTAGCAGAAGGTGTTGCCGTATAAGTAGTATTGTTTGAACCATCCGTCCAGGTATACGTAGACGCTCCGCTAACAGTTAATGATAGTGTTTGTGAAGAACAGATACTATTTGACGTGGCTGTTAATGATAACGTAGGTAGTGCATTAAATGTTAGTGCGATTGAATTTGAAGGAATAGAACATCCGATATTATTTAATTTCACTGAATAATTACCCGACACCGTTGCCTGGTATGTTGCTGATGTAGCTCCAACAATTGGTGTTGTACCATCATACCACATATAACTTGCTCCCGAAATGGTGCTTGTACTTACTGTAATAGTATTACCTACACAAGCAGATGTAGCAGAAACGGCCGCTAAAGTAGCTGATGCGGCAGGACAAGCGATTTCGTAAACAGAAACAGAACTACTTATCTCGTTACCTAAAACTACTAATGCTTTACCATTAGGACTATCTTGCTGCTTAACATAAATAATTCCTTCTGGGCCTCTATCTCCTGTTAAACCTGTTAATCCTCTATTGTTTACATATTGAACAAATTGTGGTGCGGCAGGATTACTCACATTAAACACCATTAATCCACCTACTCTTTCCATACTTACAAATGCATAAGGAATACCCGCAATAGTTGCAACAGCAACACCTTCAGGCTCTGGCCCTTTATCATCACTTCTGTCTTTTTTTGTAATATTTGTATTACTGCAATTAAACATAGCACCATACGTTGGATCGTTAGCTGTAATTTGTTCTAAATCATCGCCGCTATCGTAAACTAACGTTCCAGTTGTTGCGTTCCAAATTGAAAATGATCGTCCACCAAACGTATAGATTTCATCAAAATCACCGTCGTTATCAGTATCACCCAAACGATTCGTACATTTTAATTTTCCTAAATTAGCGTTTGATTTCATAGCTGATGCATAAGGAAAAGCAGTTGGGTCTAATGAATACGTTGCTGCGCCAATTGTAGTCTCTTCGTTATTTGCAGCACCATAATCAGCTCTTGCATCTCCTTCGTTAGCTGTAATTAAATACTCAACACCACCAACATTAAAATGTGTCATGCCGTCTGGTAAATACATCCCTTTAATTGGCCAATTGGCAATATTTACATTCGTTCCGTTATTTGTCGCATCTAATCCGTTACCAAAAACACTATGGTCTTTAAAACCTAAAGGTTTAATATCTGTAATTGTATTCGTGCTTAAATTAACATAAGCAAAAGCATTATTTTCTTGAAGCGCTACATAAGCCGTTAAATCATCTTCTGATATGGTAATATATTCTGGTTCCATATCTTGTGCAACGGTTGAACCAGCACCATAAATTCTTACGCCACTTGCTTTTAAAGTTGCCGCTTGCCCGTTGAAAGCTGTAAATAATGCTGTTGTAACATTAGTTTGAGTTAAAGTTGCTATACCTCCAGAAATATCAACAATACTAACAGAGCCTTCTGGATCGATTGTATAACCTACATTTGGTTGACCTTCGTTTGCTGTTAATACTCTTGTACCTGCATGATTAAACGTAATCATGTCAGGCAATGCCCCAACCGTAACTTGATTTTGAAATACACCGTTTGTATTAAAAAATACTACAAATCCGTCTAGTTCAGGAACCGTGTTTTCGATAGCACAAGCTACGATTCCGTTTTTAACCGCTACACTATTAATGTTTCCATAAGTAGAAATATCAATAGAGCTAATCATGCTCATGGCAGATGGATTTGAGAAATCAATAATATCTAATTTTTTTCCGATTGAATTTGCAACAAATAAACGTTGTGAAACGGGGTCGTGCGCGACAATCTCTGCCGAATTTGTAGCAGCTACGCCGTTTGTAAAACTAGACACAAATGACATGGTTACTTCGTTATTACCAACAGGAGTCGCATTCTCATTATCTTTTATAAAAATAGTTTGTTGCGTAATGCCTGAAAAATTAGCATTAACAGGATTTTGAAGTCTTAAAACAAAGTACTCAGATTCCTCTCCTATGGCATCATCATTTATAGTTAAGGTTACAGGTAACGTTCCGGTTGCATTGGCGGGGAAAGTAACGGTTTGTGTAGTATAAGCCAAATCTGAACCTGCGGTTGCTGTTCCAAAAGGAATAAGAACTACCTCAACAGATGAAGGATTTGCGTTTGATGCGCTAATAGAAATATTTGCGGTAACTGTTCCTACTGATTCTAATACAGTTTGATTATCCACTGAAAACGCCATATTAGCAGGTGGTAGAGATGAGTTGTCGGTAATAACTACATCATCTATTTTAAAATTAGAAGCTGTGCCTGTTCTAACAAAAGTCCACTTTAAATATAATGTTGGTTGATTACATGCTCCTGATGGTAGGTTTAATCCTGCACCAGAAACTAATCCCCAGCTTCCCGCTGTTGCTTCTGTGTATGGTATCGTATTATATGTAATACCATCTGAACTCCACTCAAATGTATAAGTTGCGTTTGTATTATAGCCTGCTGAAGACTTTCTCATACCAAAAGAAACAGTTACAGATGAGTGCCCAGTTGTGGTAAGTAACAATATCGCTTCAGATGTTCCAACTTGAGAAGCGCTTTGTGGTGTTCCAGATGTATTTACGAATGCTGTTGAATTACCTTCTCCCAAATAGGCTCCGCCTGAAGCTCCAGCATATCCTGAAGAAGGTGTATTTGTGCTTATGTTCATATCAATCCCTGTAAATGTCCAACCTACTGGGTTTACATTTGCCACTGTTCCAAAATTTGTGGAGTAAATAACTGTTTGTGCACTCATGTTGTTTAAAAATGCACACATTACTAGGGCAGGTAAGTAAATAACGCTAAAGGTTTTTCTTCTGCCTAATTTTGCAATAAAAATCAATGTTTCTTTGTAGTAGTAGTTTTTCATTTTAATCTGAGATTTTTTTGGCAAAACTCACGTTAAATGTTTAAACACGCTTTACGTTAAAATCATCAAACCATTAAATGAATGCGGAAATATGTTAGAGATGAGTTATATGAAATACAACCCAAAGTAAAGTACTCGTAATTATAAATTTACATTGACTGCTAAAAAATTACAAAACAGCTCTAAACAATAAAAATAAACCACAAGATAAAGCCACGGTAATAGGTATGGTTAACACCCATGCTAAAGCAATATTTATGATAGTTCCTTTTTGTAAATTTTTTAATCCTTTTTTTGCAACCATCGAACCTGCTATACCCGATGACAACATGTGCGTGGTACTTACTGGTAAACCAAAAGCCGAAGCTAAACCAATACCACCAGCAGCAACTAACTCGGCACTAGCGCCCTGAGCATAACTCATGTGTTGCTTCCCAATTTTTTCGCCAACCGTTTTTACAATTCGTTTCCACCCTACCATGGTTCCTAATCCTAAAGAAACTGATACCATAATAATTACCCAATAAGGAGCATATTCAATGAGTGCTTTTGCTTCTTTCATTTCGCGTTTTAAAACCACTATTTCTTTTTGACTCAAGGATAAATTTCCACTTTTAATTAATTTTTCACAGGCTGATGTGATTTTTACAATATCTGTTCTTAATCCAAAACGACTTGTTAAAGCTAATTCGCTTGGTTTAAATTTACCTTTCGTCTCTTCATTAAAATGAGTTCCATTAACAAACACATTGGTATACAATTGATGTTGACTTTCAGATAAAATACTTGTGTCTGCTTTTATAATTAATTGCTGAATGTGTTCTACGTTTGCGTTCACGCTTTGAATATTTACTTTTTCATCAATAGCAAAATAACCTGGCATCATGGCAATTAATATTATCATAATTAATCCCACTCCCTTTTGTCCATCATTTTGTCCGTGAAAAAAACTTACCAAACCACAGGTAATCCACAATAACATACGAATCCAAATAGGTGGCATTTTTCCGGGAACGGGCTCTTTATAAATAATTTCATTTTTTATAGTTCTTTTAAATAAAAACATCATCAAAATAGCAGCTGAAAATCCCAACAGCGGAGATATAAGAAGCGCCAAACCTGTGTCTTTTACTTTATCCCAATTAACTAACCCATTGCCTCCCGTATCAGGTAAAAAATAAAAGGCTATTCCTATTCCTAATATAGAACCTATTAATGCATGCGAACTGGAGGCGGGTATGCCTAACCACCAAGTCCCTAAATTCCAAATAATAGCAGATAACAATAAGGCTAATATCATAGCAACACCGTGATACACATTACTGTCAAGCAAAACCTCCATGGGCAATAAATTGATGATACCCATAGCAACAGCAATGCCGCCAGTCATGACACCTGTAAAATTTAAAATACCGCTATACACAACCGCAACGGTTGGTTTTAATGAATTAGTATATATAACAGTTGCTACAGCATTTGCCGTATCGTGAAAACCATTTACAAATTCGAAAGCGCAAGCTAATAGCAAACAAATTATCAGAAGTACAATTAAACCAGTTGTCATTGTTAGTGTTTAGGTTTTAAAAGTATATCTTTTAAAATCTGATCATGTTAAGCTAGTATTATAGATTTGTTTTAATCCATAACATTAAATCTACATAACAAAAAAACCGTTAGAGCTTTTCTAACGGTTTTTGAAATAAAAATTTGACTGATTATAATATTGCTCTGAACAATAAAAATAAAGCTCCAGATAAAATCATGGTTACAGGTAAGGTTAATACCCAAGCTAAAAAGATGTTGGTGATGGTTTTACGTTGTAAATTCTTCAATCCTTTTTTTGCAACCATACTTCCCATAATACCTGAACTCAACATGTGTGTTGTACTAACCGGCACACCATAAGCAGAAGCCACACCAATACCCATTGCGGCTACCATTTCTGCCGAAGCGCCTTGAGCATAACTCATGTGTTGTTTTCCAATTTTTTCGCCAATGGTTTTTACAATTCGTTTCCATCCTATCATGGTACCTAAACCTAAAGATACTGAAATCATAATAATAACCCAAGATGGAGCGTATTCCACTAATTTTTTTGCTGCTTTAATTTCTGTCTTAAGAATTCCTACATCATTTTTTGAAATGGCCACGTTTTCGCTTTTTAACAATTTTTCAGCGCTTTTTGTGATTTTTACAATGTCTTTTCTCAACTCAAAACGATCTGTTAAAGCTACTGCCTCAGAAAATGCTTTTCCGTTAGTTGCCTCTGCAAAATGAGCAGAATGTTTTTTAATCGTATTAAAGTTTTTAAATTCTTCTTTTCCAAATTGTGTAGTATCAGTTGCAGAGATAATTTTATTAATTACCATCACATTGGCGTTTGTACTTTGTAAATTAATATCAGCATCTAATGAAAAACTTGCGGGTAAAATAGCGATCAAAATCATCATTACTAAACCCACGCCTTTTTGTCCGTCGTTTTGACCATGAAAAAAACTTACTAATCCGCAAGTAGTCCATAATAACATGCGAATCCAAATAGGAGGCATTTTTCCAGGAATTGGTTCCTTATAAATAAATTCATTTTTTACCAAGCGCTTAAAAATAAACATCATCAAAATAGCTACAGTAAAACCAGCTAAAGGCGAAATTAATAAAGCTAAACCTGTGTCTTTTGCTTTATCCCAGTTTACAGCACTTCCACCAACATTATCAGGTAAAAAATAAAATGCTATACCAATACCTATAATAGAACCTATTAATGTATGTGAACTCGACGCTGGTAATCCAAGCCACCAGGTTCCTAAATTCCAAATAATAGCAGATAATAATAAGGCTAAAATCATCGCAATGCCATGATATACGTTATTGTCTACTAAAACTTCCATAGGCAATAAATTCACAATACCCATGGCTACAGCAATACCTCCTGTTAATACGCCTATAAAGTTTAAAATTCCACTATAAACCACCGCTACGGTTGGCTTCATGGAATTAGTATAAATTACGGTTGCTACGGCATTAGCAGTATCGTGAAAGCCGTTCACAAATTCGAAAGTACATGCTAACACTAAGCATATGACTAAAAAGATAATTAAGGTCGTTGTCATTTTTTTGTTTTTTGGTAAAAGTAAGGCCTTCTTTCTCTGGTAATGTTAAGTTAATGTTAAGTTAGAAATTTAATTGGCACTGAACCCTCATAAAAGAACCAACCTGAAAATTGTCTTTTTTTGCTCTATCTGAAGTCCATTTCTCTGAATGAACCCAGCTCACAACAACCTCTAATTGTTTAAGGGGTTGATATTCTATTCCTCCTTCAAATTCATTTACATCATAAGCTCTAGCATCTAATTCCATTTTTTTTCCACCTTGATATGTAGAATACCTTGCAAATGGTATTAACACTTGTTTTTTTATGTTTATTAAGTAGCTTAAAGTTACATAGCCTCCTTGTAAATTTTTAGTATTAATCGAATCTATTAAAAAATCGTATTGAGGGCCTTTACCGACATTATATTCGGCTTGAATACCAAATGGTTTTGGGTATAAAATAAATGAGGCCGCCATTCTTTCATCTAAATATTCTAAACTCTTATTCTTTTTAACGCCCGTTGATGTTTGGTCTAATTTATAGTATCCGCTATACATTTGAACTCCAGGCTCAATAATTTGATTCCATAATTTAATAGGATACGACACTCTAGCAACCCAGTGTGCATTATTATTTATTTCAGGCTTGTTGGCTGTTTGCCCATTATATAATCCAAAACCAACTATGCCATAATCGCCCGAACCTTTTAATCCATCGTTTACTAAGGACGCATATAATTCTCTTACTTTTTTTGGTGCGTAATAAAAAAACAATCCTAAGTCTCGTTCGTTTGAAACCGCACTATTTAACGCATCATTTCTATCTAGCGGTAAACGATTTTGACTCGATTGCATGTTTTCGAAACCATATGGCACTTTACTCTGTCCCACTCTAAATCTAAACTCTTTCTTTTTATCTATCGATACATCAAAATAAGCATCTCTAATTTGTGCAAAATGTAACGCAGTAGTTGATGCTGATGAGGCAAAATCAGGCTGAATGTAAAAGTAAACGTGTTCATTCACTTGTCCACTTAAAATCAAACGATTTCGTCTAATAAAAAAACCACCAAAGTTTCCAATCGATTTATCTCCTTGATCGCTTTTTAAATCTGGGTTTGTTTCAAATAAACGATTATACCTTACTTGTACATAACCTCTTACTTGTATTTTATCATACCAATTCGATTTTTTTTCGGTTGCTAAAACGGTAGATGTAGCTACTGTTGTTGTTTTGTTACTTTTCAGCTCCTGCACTTCCTTCCTTAAATCTGTTAAGTATTTTAATAAGGAGTCGTTGGAAACAGCTGTTGTTTCTTGAGAAAAAGCCTGTAGTGTAAACAAAACAGAAACAATAAGTAAAGTAAAAGTGTTTTTCATGTAAATTTAATATTAATGGTTGCGAAATAATCACCTTAATATTAAGTTTACTTAATTTCAATGTTACGAAATTGTTAAATCTCAACTAAAACCCATCGGTTAAAGCTTTAACGTGTTTTATAAAATCAACGGTAGTACGTTTGTTGTTTTTAATTAAAAAAACACCGTAATCGTTAATTTTAGTGATGTCTACGTCCTTATATTGTTCCAAAATAAGTTTATCGTAATTATAATCACCTGTATAAATCACAAATTTATCGTGGATGTTAACTTTCTCTTCTAAAATTCGCCAGGTTCTTCGTTCAAAAGAAGGCTTAAAGGTGTTTGGGAAATCATCATAAATAGCGGGGCCCGCATAATTTATTTCATCGTCGTGCCAAGCGCTGTTTACAATCACAAAATCATTTACGGCTTGTTCCGCACAAATTCGTTTGGTGATATCAACCGCTTCAATTATTTCTTTTAGGGTATTTAAATGAACATGCCCCCACATTTTTTCCTGAACATGATACGCTAAGGTTGTTTTAAAAGTTACTTCTTTAAATAAAGTAAAAACAAAAACAACAGGTATTACAAGCCACATTACCTTTTTAAAATCAATGTCCAGATTTATAATCATTAAAAATATCA
>SYEI01000407.1 GCA_005800865.1 Bacteroidota bacterium
AACAAAAAAGGTTCGCATTTGCGAACCTTTTTTGTTGAAATAATGATGTATTAATCGTTAGCGTCTATAGCATTTTCAGCGCCTTTTCCTTCTTTTTTTCTAGCTTTTACTTTTTCTATTTGTTCAGGAGTTAAAATCGCTTTCACGCTTTGGCGATATTCTTTTCTAACTGCAGCTATTTCATTTTGCATTGTTTCTTTATTTTCAGCTTGTCCTTTGTATTTAGCTTTAATAGCATCTGCTTTTGTAATTCTTGTTGTAGCTAAATCTTTTACTTTTGTTTTTTGCTCGTCGCTTAACCCAGCAACTGCATTTAAATTATCAACATTTTTTTGCGCACGTTGTTCTGGCGTTAAATTTTCTTTTACTGCTTTTTCAGTTTTAGGTTTTCTGGCAGTTTCTTGTGCGTTAACTGCAGTTGATAGTGTAAACAAGCAAGCTGCAAATAAAATTACTTTTTTCATATGATATTTTTTTTATTGTTGGTTGATATATAGACTTCTAAAATAGTACCTCGTTTAATGGATGGATGTTAAATTATTACAAAATTATTAATATTGAACTTTCGGAATCATTCCTCTTATTCCCATATCAACTGGCCATTCATTTAAATTTTCTGGTTGATAGTAGCCATCAGCATTAGGGTCTACAAATTCAAAACTTTTGTTGGTTGATAAAGAAACTGTTACTATAATGTCTTGCGTTTCAGTGCCAGTAATTGTTAATACTTGATTTGAGCTACTCATATTTGTAAATTGTGCAGTAACGACACAACTTCCTGCAGGAATTGGTGAGTTTGCGAAATTTGGATTTACAACTGTTGTATTTGCAGAAGATGATTGTCCATCAGCCATCCAATATCCATTATTGGTAGGATAACCTGGAATGTATGTTTCAAATCCCCAATATCCTTGTGGATGATTTACATTTGGTCCGCCAACTGGTGCTGGAGTAGATGGCACAAAATCTTTATCTTTAATTCTATATTTTGGTACATAGGTTTTGTAACCTAAAAAAGAAGCAACCGTTCCTGTTCCAATATGGTTACCAGGTAATAAATTTGCTTTGTAGGGAATATCATAATTTTGATAAGAAAGAGAAAGACGAAGCCATTTATAAGTACCAGCAGTTACTTGACTTAATGGAATTGAATAAAAAATGACGTTTTCTCTTACTACCACTGATTTGCTAAATTGAATAGCGGTAGTACCGCCTGCAACAGTTTCTGGAGCATGGTATAGAACAACTCCTTTACCCAAGCTATCAAAATCTGTAGGTGCTAACTCAATATAGTGTGCTGCCATTTGGTTAAATTTTGGAGAGTAAGCAGAGTGACCGCTTGGTAAAGTATTTAAAGGATTTCCAAAAGCATCTAAACGTGCTTGTGTTGAATCAAATTTGAATTTAAAAATTAAACGTGGTCCTGTTCCAGTTGCTGTCCAAACAGTATCAGGGTAGCCATCATCGGTTGGCGTTCCAGTAGTTGTTGGTGTTTGATCTGGTGCAGGTTCTTCTTCTTTCTTTTTACAGGAAAAGATAATTCCACATATTAAGAGTAAGGCAACTAAGTTTTTCATTTCACTAATTTTTATTCTCCTAAATTAAGCGAAGGAGGGATTTTTGTTTAACGAATTTATTAAATTTTTCAATATAAATACAAATAGCTTTAAACAAAATAAGCCCTTGTATACAAGGGCTTATCAGATTATATTTATTGGTTAAATAGTTGGCTCATCGCTTTTAGGTAAAAGTCCAGAGGCTGCTAATTGATTTGCTTTTTCTTCTGCAATATCCTTCTCAAATGGACGTTTTCCGAAAATAGCTTCTAAATCTTCTTTAAAAATTACTTCTTTCTCCAATAATTTTTCGGCTAATTGAGTCAGTTTTTCTTTGTTTGCTAATAAGATGGCTTTTGTACGAGCATAAGCAATGTCAATCATTTTTTTAACTTCTTCGTCAATTACCTTAGCTGTGTTTTCGCTATATGGTTTATTGAAGCTGTATTCGCTTTGTCCTGAACTATCATAGTAACTTACGTTTCCAATTTTATCATTCAAGCCATAGTATACAATACTTGCATAAGCTTGACGAGTAATTTTTTCTAAGTCGCTTAAAGCACCTGTCGAAATTTTACCAAAAATCACTTCTTCGGCAGCTCTTCCGCCTAAAGTCGCACACATTTCATCTACTATTTGTTCAGTCGTAGTAATTTGTCTTTCTTCAGGTAAATACCAAGCAGCTCCTAACGAACGACCACGAGGCACAATGGTTACTTTTACTAATGGTGAAGCATGTTCACACATCCAACTAACAGTAGCATGTCCTGCTTCATGAAATGCAATTACGCGTTTTTCAGCAGGAGTAATAATTTTATTTTTCTTTTCTAAACCTGCAATAATTCTATCTACTGCATCTAAGAAATCTTGTTTCGTAACTTGTTTTTTATTGGCACGAGCAGCTATTAAAGCAGCTTCGTTACAAATATTTGCAATATCAGCACCACTGAATCCAGGTGTTTGTTTTGCCAAGAAATCAATATCAACCGTTTGATCGATTTTAATTTTCTTCAAATGTACTTTAAATATTTCCTGACGTTCAACAACATCTGGCATATCCACATAAATCTGTCTATCAAAACGGCCTGCACGCATCAAGGCTCTATCTAAAATATCGGCGCGATTTGTTGCAGCTAATATAATAACACCGCTATTCGTTCCAAATCCATCCATTTCAGTTAACAACTGATTTAGGGTATTTTCACGTTCATCATTTCCACCTGCTGCTGCGTTTTTACCACGTGCTCTACCAATAGCGTCAATTTCATCAATAAAGATAATGCAAGGTGA
>SYEI01000408.1 GCA_005800865.1 Bacteroidota bacterium
CCATTATACAAAGCTAATGCTGTTCCTAATTCAACAATGGTATCTTGTAAAAATGCTAAGTTGCCTGTCCACGTGTAAGTTGTTGGAGAAACTCCATTTAAATTATAACTAAAAACTACTGAAGTAATTGGGTTTGTTCCTACGTTTTTTATTTTAATTTTAGGATTAGAACAAATATTATTAGAACGAAAATAATTTGGATCGTTGGTTGGCGCTACAATATCTTCAATAGAAACGTCGGTACTAAAGTTTGGTGCACTGTAAGAAATTAATTGAGATACGATATTATAACCACCTGTATTTGATTGCGTTGGAGAAACATATGGTTCCATATCTACATCAACAGAAAATGTAGATGCAGGAGATGTTAAAGATGTCACATCATGTGCGATTGGAAAAACAACTTGTCCCGGACACCAATTCGCTCTATCATATAACCAAGTTCCAGTTTGCGGATAAATATCATTTTTACCACAATCGCTTTTCCATAATTGCTTTTGAGAAACAGCAGCTCCATTAATTTTTAAATCATAATATTTGCTACAAAACTCTCCGCAACCATTATCATCTGAACCATGACCGCTAATGGTGTTTTTTACAAATGCTTTCGCAACTGGTGAGTTGTATTGAAAAGGTTTTTCAACTAAATAATTTTCGATTGGATTAGTTGTATTGCCATAAGCATAATAACCATCATAAATATTTTCAGCCGAAATCGCTTCCATTGGTGGTGTTCCTTCAATCATTTCTAATTTTAATGTTAAGGTAAAACCCCATGAATAACCATCGTATTTATACCTAAAATCTAAATTTCCATTAAGCACCGATGCGTAATCCGAAACATCAACTACAAAATCATGTTTTCTATTTGTTCCTAACCAATCTGTTGCGTATGGTGTTATAATACGCGCAATTTCCATAGTATCTGCATTTGCTGGTTTTACATATACTTGCGTTGTATAATCCCAAGAGCCACAATATTGTGTTCCACTAGGACAAGCATATCGACCTAAAATATAATGTAATCTAATTTTACGGTATGTTTTACCAATTGGTAATACCGACGAGGTATCGTAATTACCATATTGAGTGATTTTACGTAAGTCGTAAATAGTTACCCATGTTGTATCACCTGGATTTGCAAATGCTTCAGGGATAATTGTAATTGATAATAGTAAGCAGATTATGATTTTTTTCATTTCACTAAATTGTTTTAGTAAATATACTTATAAAAACAAATAGCCTACAATATATATGCAGGCTATTATAGTATTGCTAATAGAATAAAAAAAATTAAGATAATTTCTTCAGTGCATTTCTTAAATTAGAAATCACATCTGGAACATCGGTAACCTTACATGTTCCAACCGACATACGATACCAAGGCGAATTATCAGAAGCACCAAAAGCATAAAAAGGTACAACGGCTAATTTAGCTTCATCTAATATGAATTTAGTAATATCTTTAGTAGTTGATAAAACATAACCATCAGCAGTTTTCATGCCGTGTAAATCAAACTTAATTGTTAAATATATAGCAGCTTGAGGTGTAATAGCATCTACTTTAAAGCCTTCCTTTTTCAGGTCTTGAAATCCTTTATAAAACCCATCTAAACGAGTAATTACTTTTGTTTTTTGCTCTTCAATAAAAGCATCATACATTGATAAATTACTTAAATACTTAGCAGTTGCCATTTGCTCTGCTTTTGGAGCCCAGGCACCAACATGAGTTAAAATAGCTTTCATTTTATCAATAATAGCTTTTGGTCCCATACTCCATCCTACTCTCACACCTGTTGCGGCTAAAGATTTAGAAATACCATCCACAAAAACAGTATACGCTTTCATTTCAGGTCTTAATACTACTGGATTGTAATGTTTGTTGTTACCAAAGGTTAATGCCCAGTAAATTTGATCGTACATTAAATACACTGGTTTCGCATCTGGTCCACGGCGAATATTTTCAGCTAAAATCATATCGCAGATTTCTTCTAATCCTTCTTTACTAAAAATAGTACCAGTTGGGTTTTGAGGAGAGCATAATGCAACCAATGTCGCATTTTGAATATGCGGTTTAATATCTGCCGCTGTAGGCATAAAATTTTGTTCAGGAGTTGCTTCAATTACAACTGCTTTTGCAGAATTCAAATAAGAATAGTGATTATTATTCCAAGATGGAACAGCAAAAATAACAGTATCGCTAGGATCAACTAATGCCCTAAAAATACTATAAATAACAGGTCGTGCACCACCAGCAATTAAAATCTCATCATTTTTATAATCTAAATTTCCACGCTCTTTTAGTAAGTTAGAAACCGCATTACGCAATTCTAACATACCATCTGCTGCTGGATAATTAGTTTGATCATCAAAATAAGCGTCAACGATATATTGTTTTAACTCAGTAGGAATAGGAAATTCTTTAGGATTAAAATCTCCAATCGTCATGTTATATATTTTCTCGCCTTGCTTTATTTTCTCATTAACTTCTCCAGCTAGTTTAATAATTTCAGAGCCAATAATGTTTTCGGCTAATTTAGATACTTTTGATTTTGGTGTTTGTAGTGAAGTGCTCATTGTAAATTAATTTTGGTAGAAAAATATATATAATCCTTATCACTACAAAATAATGTTTACAACTGTTTCTGATTATTTTAAAACAGGAGTCTTTTTTATAATTGCTATCGGGTTAATCTGTAATTTTACCTAATTAAAATCATAAAATGGA
>SYEI01000409.1 GCA_005800865.1 Bacteroidota bacterium
TCTATTTAGTATTCTTTCTATGTGTCTATGTGGTTATTTTTTTTTCTTTTAAATTATAAATTTGAATTTCTAACTTACGAAGTATAACTTTACACTAAAAATAAACATATTATGGGAATTGAAGAAAAAATAAATGCAGATGTAAAAGCATCTATGTTAGCAAAAAACGCTAAACGATTAGAAGCAGTAAGAGCTATCAAATCAGTAATCTTATTATTAAAAACATCTCCTGAAGGATTAACAGAAGAAAGTGCAACGAAGGCTATTCAAAAAGAATATAAAAAACGTAAAGAAACAGCAGAGATTTACACCCAACAAAACCGCCCTGATTTAGCGGAGGATGAAATTGCACAAGCTTTAGTAATGGAAGAATATTTACCAAAAGCATTATCTGAAGATGAAATTAGAACGATTGTAAAAAATGCGATTGCAGAAACAGGCGCTTCGTCGGCAGCGGATATGGGAAAAGTAATGGGAGCTGCAAATAAAATAGTAGCAGGTAGAGCAGATGGAAAATTAGTTTCTCAATTGGTTAAAGAATTATTGGGATAGGTCTTATGGTGACTGAGCGTAGTCGAAGTCACATTAATTTAACCATCGACTATTCGTCGGTGGTTTTTTTTATGCCATTTTTCTGACAATAATCATCTTTCATTATTGACGATTATCATGTGAGTTAGCTTTTTTGTAAAATACATTTACAATAAAAATCTAACTATGCACAACGAACATTCTGATACACATTTTCAATCAAGGATTGATAATGGAGAGCACATTGAGGCTAAAGATTATATGCCAGAAGGCTACCGCAAACATTTAATTCGTCAAATTTCTCAGCATGCGCATTCCGAAGTTATTGGTATGCAACCCGAAGGAAATTGGATTACTCGCGCCCCAAGTTTAAGAGCGAAACAAATTTTGTTAGCTAAAATTCAGGACGAAGGTGGACATGGATTATACTTGTACAGCGCCGCAGAAACATTAGGTGTTTCTCGCGCCGAATTGATTGAAAATTTACAATCAGGTAAGGCGAAGTACTCTTCTATTTTTAATTATCCTGCTTTAAACTGGGCTGATATTGGTGCTATCGGTTGGTTAGTAGATGGCGCTGCTATCGTTAATCAAGTGTCATTACAACGTACTTCCTACGGTCCCTATAGTAGAGCGATGGTGCGTATTTGTAAAGAAGAAAGTTTTCATCAACGTCAAGGTTACGAAATCATGACTAAGATGATGCGTGGTACTAAAGACCAGCAAGCAATGGCGCAAGATGCAATGAATAGATGGTGGTGGCCATCATTAATGATGTTTGGTCCACATGATACTGATTCTCCTCATAGTAGCGATGCTGTTAAATGGAAAATCAAACGTGAAACAAATGATGAATTACGTCAAAAATTTATTGATAAAACCATTCCTCAAGCTGAGTTAATTGGTTTAACGATTCCAGACAACAATTTCTCATTAGATGAAAAGACAGGTCACTATAAAATTAGTCCAATTAATTGGGATGAGTTTTACAGAGTGATTGCTGGTCATGGACCATGTAATAAGCAACGTGTAGATCATCATATCAAGTTTCATGAAGAGGGGGCTTGGGTAAGAGAAGCTGCAGTAGCCTACAAACAAAAACATGTCAAAAAAGAATTAGAAACCGCTTAAAAATATTATTATGGCAACAGATACACAATTAGACTTATGGGAAGTGTTTATTCAAAGTAAATCAGGACTTCCTTATATACATGCAGGTAGCGTTCACGCTTCTGATAACAAAATGGCAATTCAAAATGCCAGAGATATTTATACACGTAGAGGAGAAGGAACAAGCATTTGGGTGTTACCATCTAAGCATATTGTAGCTTCAAATCCTGATGATAATGATATGTTGTTTGATCCATCAAATGATAAAGTATATCGTCATCCCACTTTTTATTTAATGCCAGAAGGCGCTAAAAACATTTAATTAAAAAATTATGACAACAAAAGACGCAACATATACATACACACTTCGCTTAGGTGATGATGCTTTAATTCTCGGTCACCGTTTATCAGAACTATGCAGCAGAGGTCCTATTTTAGAAGAAGACTTAGCTTTAACTAATGTAGCTTTAGATATGATTGGTAGAGCACAAGCTTTACTGAAATACGCTGCTGATATTGAAGGTAAAGGAAAAACAGATGATGATATTGCTTATCGTCGTGCAGAAATTAATTACTGCAACCATTTGTTAATTGAGCAACCCAATGGTGATTTTGCTCATACCATTGCTCGTCAGTTATTTGTTTCTGTTTTTGAATTTTTGTTTTACACTGAATTAGAAAAAAGCAGAGATGAAACATTAGCTGCTATTGCTTCAAAAACAATTAAAGAAATTAAATACCATATGCAACATGCCATCGACTGGACATTGCGTTTAGGAGACGGAACTAGCGAAAGCCATAAACGTATGCAAACAGCTGTGAATGATTTATGGATGTATACCGGCGAATTATTTGAGATGGATGAAGTTGACGCACAATTAATGCGTGATGGCATTGCAGTAGATTTAATTCCAATTAAAGCACAATGGCATAATGATATCAAAACTGTTTTAAATAAAGCTACCTTGTTAATGCCTGAAGATACTTATATGCAAACAGGCAGTAAAAAAGGTATTCATACAGAAAATTTAGGTCATATCTTATCTGAAATGCAATATTTACAAAGAGCTTATCCAGATGCAACATGGTAACAGTCGATTTATATCCAGATGAAGTGTATAATCTCGTATCAGAAATTCCTGATCCAGAGATTCCTGTAATCACCATTAAAGATTTAGGAATTTTAAGAGGGGTTCGAATTGAAGATGGAGCATATATTGTAACTATCACACCAACCTATACGGCTTGTCCGGCTATGGGAATGATTGGCGACCAAATAAAAGAAATTTTTGGGTCTCATGGTGTAACTAATGTTAAAGTGGAATTGACGTATAAACCAGCTTGGACAACAGATTGGTTAACTCAAGAAGCCAAATTGAAATTAAAAAAGTATGGCATTGCTCCACCAAATCATTCATCTTGTTCTAAGTTGTTTAGCACTGCTGAAATAGTATCGTGTCCACAATGTAATTCAAAACACACATCCTTAATTAGTCGTTTTGGATCAACCGCCTGCAAGGCATTGTATAAATGCGATGATTGTAAAGAAACGTTTGATGCCTTTAAGTGTCACTAATAGTAATTTGCAAAATTAACACAAGAGCCAATAATTTATTATTGGCTCTTGTGTTTTTTACATGATTTGTTGCTTGCAAAATTAGTTTCAAAAATCAGTTATATATGTAACAAAAGTCACCAATATTCCTTTGTTTAGGTTGTACCTTTATACTGTATTTATAATAGTATAATCATTAAATAAAATCGTTATGTTAATATTCAATATGCTTTATTCGATGCTCTTCAACA
>SYEI01000410.1 GCA_005800865.1 Bacteroidota bacterium
CCAAGCCACAAATAACTCAGTTAAGTAAGCTACACCCACAATTGACCCAGTTACGATGATTACGATGTTCATGTACTCAACGTGTTTGATAGTAATGTATGCTTCTAATTTATAAACTTTACGAACGATTAACATTAACGTTAATACCATTGCAAATCCTGAGAATACCGCACCCGATACGAAGTATGGAGGGAAGATAGTTGTATGCCAACCTGGTACTACTGAAGTAGCAAAGTCAAATGATACAATGGAGTGAACCGAGAATACTAATGGAGTTGATAAACCTGCTAATACTAAAGATACTTCTTCGAAACGAGACCAGTGACGAACATTTCCGCCCCAACCAAATGATAATAAAGCATATGCTTTTTTCATTCTTGGTTTAACAACTCTATCACGAATCATTGCGAAATCAGGAATTAAACCAATGTACCAGAAAACAATTGATACAGTTGCATAAGTTGATACCGCAAACACGTCCCATAATAATGGAGAGTTAAAGTTAGGCCACAATGAACCAAATTGATTTGGTAATGGGAATAACATATAATCTAACCAAGGACGACCTGTGTGTAACGTTACGAAAATAGCCGCACATAATACCGCGAAGATAGTCATCGCCTCTGCTGAACGGTTAATCGCCATACGCCATTTTTGACGGAATAATAATAATACGGCCGAGATTAATGTACCCGCGTGACCGATACCAATCCACCAAACGAAGTTGGTAATATCCCAAGCCCAGTCAACACCGTTATTAGAACCCCAAGCTCCAATACCTACACCAATAGTGTAAGATAAACATCCAATACCCCACATAAAGCCTAATACAGAGATGGTAAATAAAATATACCATAATCTGTTTGCCTTACCTTCTATGGGCGCAATAATATCATCGGTGATATTTCGGTACGTTTTATTCCCTAAAATCAGCGGTATTCTTATCTGTGATTCTGCGTGCATATTATTTTAAATTCAGAAATTAATATTTAATTTTTTAATAATCTTATGAATGGTGTTCTTCTTTATGTCCTTCTTCTTTGTGAGCTGGAGCAGCACTGTGCCCTTCATGATGATGAATAGCTTCCTCTTGATTTCTTACTTTTAATAAGTAAGATACCGTTGGTTTAACTCCTACTTCTTCTAACAATAAGTAGTTTTTATCATCTTTTCTCCAAGTGTTAATTGCTGAAGCTTCATCATTAAGATCTCCAAACATAATAGCGTTTGTAGGACAAGCTTGTTGACATGCTGTTTTGATTGAACCATCAACGATTGGCATTTTAGCTGCTTTCGCTACTAATTTACCTGCTTGTAAACGTTGCTGACACATTGAACATTTTTCCATTACACCACGAGAACGAACTACTACGTCTGGGTTTAATACCATACGTCCTAAGTCTTGTTGTGCTGGATTTACGTTTGTGAAATCAGGGTTTTCGTTATAGTTAAACCAGTTGAAACGACGAACTTTAAATGGACAGTTGTTAGCACAGTAACGAGTACCAATACAACGGTTATAAGTCATCATGTTTAATCCTTCTGTACTGTGGCTAGTTGCTAATACCGGACAAACCGTTTCGCAAGGAGCGTGGTTACAGTGTTGGCACATCATTGGTTGGAAAGTAACCTTCGGATTTAAAGAAGGATTTTCCATGTCTAGATACATTTGCATAGCACCAACATGTTCTTCAGAAGCTTTTGCAGCTGTCATGTCAGATGTATAGTATCTATCAATACGTAACCAGTGCATTTCACGAGTTTTACCAACTTCTTCTTTACCTACTACGTGAACGTTATTTTCTACTGTACATGCTACAACACAAGCAGCACATCCAATACAAGATGTCATATCAATGGTTAAACCCCATTTGTGGTTTAAACGTGGATGAGCATCCCATAAATCAATTTCATCAACATGTTTTTTACCACCACCATGCATTGGTAACATAGCTGATGGATTCCAAATTTCTTTTTCTTTTGTTTTGTATTCGTTTAAAGAAACTTCTCTTAAAATTTGTTCCTCACGATTCATAATCGTGTGGTGAATTTGAGTTGCTGCTAATTCATATGTTTCAGAAGTAGCTTTAACAGACGCCGATAAACTAGCGTTAGTTAATGTATCGTTAGCAACCGTTACAAATTGGTAAGCGTTTTGTCCGATACCAAAAGCAACTTTCATTGTTTCTGCTGAACGACCATAACCTACTGCTAAACCAATAGTACCAGCTGTTTGTCCTGGTTGAGGATAAACGGGTAATTTAATAGTGATACCGTTTACTGTTAATTCTGCGATAGAAGCGATTTTATCTTGACGCTTCATTTCGTTTAATTTCAAGCTAGCTACATCAGCTGGATTCATTGTGATGTAGTTATCCCAAGTTACTTTAGAGATAGGATCTGGTAATTCCATTAACCATGGGTTATTACTTTGAGTTCCGTTTCCTAAACCTACTTTTTCATAAATTACTAATTCAAACTGACCACCTTTTGCAGAAGTTGCAGAGGCAGCAGCTTTATTATAATCAGGAGTTGGTAATGCAGAAGCTACTTCAACCGTTGCAGCAGCATGATGTGCAGCTGGTGTTTCGTGATGAGCAACAGGAGCAACGATGTGAGTTGTATCAGCAACTACTTCGTTGATGATAGCAGCTACACCAGCCATTAAAGGCTTACCTGTAGAATCTTTTGCCATTGGAGCAATAGGAGCATCTTTATATACAGATACTTTTAATACACCATCGTGTAAAGTATGTGCCCAGAAAGAAGCGAAATCTAAATATTTACCTTGTTGAGGGAAAATATGATTGTTCCAGTAACCTTGTAAGTAAGTTAAGTAATCAGATTTAACACCTGACCATGCTAATAATGTATCTTGTACTTGACGAGTTCCTTCGTAACGAGGAGCTGCAAATATTTGACGAATCGTTGGTTGTTGTAATGAGTAGTGACCGCGTTTTGGATTTGCATCACCCCAAGATTCTAAGTAGTTATTATCAGGACAAACAAAATCAGCTAATTTAGAAGTCTCATCTAATGATTGAGAGAAAGAAACTTTTAATGCTGCTTTTTTGTAAGCTGCTTCAAATTTTAAAGATGCAGGCGCTGTATAAACCGGGTTACAGTTGTATGTCATTAACACACCAACTTTACCAGCATTTAAATCAGCTACTAAATCTAAAAATGCTTTATCATCACCTTGTTTTAAATTGTAGTGCATGTCAACATCTACAGTTTTACCGTAGTTATCTAACATTTTATTGATACCGTTTACCAAAGTTTGGCAACCTTCATCATTAAATCCACAAACAACAATTGATTTTCCTTTATTTTCAACTAATTCTTTAGCTGCTTTAGCAATAGCTTTAGCTGCATCAGGATTAGAAACTTTAGCATCAGATACTTTTGAGTTACCAGTTGCACCTGCTACTTCATTAAATAAAGAAGCAATCACTTTACCGAACTCAGAAGCTTTAACCATGTAACGCTCATCTGCATTAGCACCAGTTAAAGATAAGTTAGCTTCGAAATGGTAGTGTTTACTCATTTCTAAATTCTCACGGTTAACTTTACGTCCTTTGCTGTATTGATTAGCAAATTCGATAGGGTTTAACCAAGTCCCTAAGAAATCGCAAGCAACACCTACAATAGTTTTTGCTTTAGAGAAATCGTAAGAAGAAACAACCGATTTACCAAATACGTTTTTATTAGCATTGATTAATGCTGAATAAGAAATCGCATCGTAAGTAACGTGTTTTGAATTTGGGTATTTTGCAGTAAATTCAGAAATAACAGCCTTAGTTGAAGGACTGATAATTGTTGAACTTAAAATAACATTAGTTCCTGAAGTTAAAGATTTAGCAACAGCATCATCTACATTTTTCCATGTAGTAGGATTTCCTTTTGCTAATGGTCCGTTTAAACGAGACCCATCATATAAACTTAAAACAGAAGATTGAACACGAGCACTAGTAGCACCGTGGCTAACTTTAGATAAGTCGTTACCTTCAATTTTAATAGGACGTCCTTCGCGAGTCTTCACTAAAACAGATGCGTAATCATGCCCATCATAAAATGTTGAAGCATAAAAATTAGCAACACCTGGAGTTACCTCTTCCGGTTTTACAACGTAAGGAATAGATTTGTTTACAGGAGTTTCGCAAGCTGCTAAAGCAACGGCTGCTGTAGAGAAGCCCATTACTTTTAAGAAATCTCTACGGCTTGTACCTTTAGAGTTAGAGTCATCACCAGTAAGGAATTCTTCCATTGGTAAAGTTTCTGCAAACTCATTGTTTTTGTTTTGTAAAAAGTCTTCGCTGTTGTTTAATTCAGGTAAACCTTTCCAGTATTTTTTCGACATAGTCATCTGTGATATTTCTTGTAATTACCGGTTTCTAACAATTAATAGTGACATTTAGCACACTCAAGTCCGCCGATTTTATCAACCGTAAACTTAACGTCATATTGTCCCTTATATTTTTCTTTTAAAGCTTTGTGCATTCTGTCGTAGTATGCATTTCCTTCCATAGCTACTTCAGTTTTTCTGTGACACTCAATACACCATTTCATAGTTAATGGATTTTTTTGTTCAACAGTTGTCATTTTCTTAACATCACCGTGGCAAGTAGCACATTCTTGTTTACCAACTACAACGTGTTGAGAGTGATTAAAGTAAACGTGATCAGGTAATGTGTGAACTTTAATCCATTTGATTGGATTTTCAGGAGCATCATAAACACCAGTTTTAGGGTTAAATCCTGATGCTGCGTAGATTTTTGCAATTTCTTTTTCTCCGTATTGAGGACCAGTTTGAATTCCTTTATGACAGTTCATACAAACATTCACTGTAGGAATTCCTGCATGACGAGATTTTTCTACTGAGTTGTGGCAATATTGACAAGCAATCTCATTATCTCCTGCGTGTAATTTGTGAGAGAATTTAATTGGTTGTTCAGGGTTGTAACCTTTTTGAGTTTCCCAATCATAATATACGCCTAAATCATAACAAGCATCCCAGCAAGATTTCATTCCGCCAAAAGCAATAATGATAACAAATACACCAACTAAACGACGGTGACCGCTAATCCATTCTTTTACTTCTTGTCCGAAAGTGCTTTCAGGAGTTTCAGCTTTACCTTCTCTACGATTGTAAGAGTTTTGTAATGAGTGACGAACACTGCGTAAAGCACCTAAAACAAGAGCTAAAATAACAATAGCACCTAATAATAAGTATAATGGATCAATTCCACCTTTTACTTCCTCAGTAGCTTCAGCACCTGCAACTGGACCAGCAGCTACATCATTTTTTGGAGGTGGAGGATTTTTCATAAATGCTAAAATTGCATCAACATCTTTGTCGGTTAATTGACCTTCAAAAACTGTCATCGCAGCTTTACCATTATCATTATAAATTTTGTTAGCGTAAGCATCGCCACCCTTAATTAACTTTTCGTTATTAAGAATCCAGTTTTTTAACCAATCTCCTTTCGGAGCACGGTCAAAAACACCAGCTAAACCTGGACCAGTTAGTTTTTGGTCAGTCAACGCGTGACAAACCGCACAGTTTTGCTTAAACAATTTAGCACCGTCTTGTGCTTTCAATCCAAAGGAGAAAGCAAAAAACAGGAAAACCGCGCCAAATAAGGATTTTAAAGAGAAATGAGACATATTATTTTGCATAGAATTATATCTAATTTTGTATGTTTTAAGGCAGTTTAATGACACTTTAATGACAAAAATTACCGTGCAAAAATAACAGAATGTTATATAAGTCGGTAGTTTTTTTTAGATTTTATTAACAGTTTATGTAATTTATATTAATTCTAAATAAGGATTCGTTTTATTGAGAAATAAGCCTCATACAGGCATCTATGTCTATCTATATAGACAAAATCATGATTTAATTCAGTAAATCTCTGTTTTTTGTCGATTAAATAATATTTGCGATTGCTAAATATCTTCCCAATAATCAATAATTAGCCCATCATTTGGACTAATTCCAATAGAACGTTTTTCTGAACCAAAATTGATGATGAGCGCATCATTTAAAAATTGTTCATCTTCTCGGCTTAATTCAAATGCTTCGATGGTTTCCCCAATAACATCTGTCCACATTTTAGTTGTGGAAGCATCGATGGGGATCATTTTGATTTTATCTCCAAATTCTTGTTTTAAATGGGCTTTTTCTGCTTCAAAATTAAAATCGTCAATCACATTGATAGCAGCAGCTTCTTCGTCGCAAGTAATCACGAGTGTGCTATCATCTGTAAACACTAATTCTACATTGTCAATTAAATCAACATGCGCATCTGGATTAAATCGGTTAACCCAAAAATAAACAATTACTTTTTTTAAGGTTTTGCCTTCGGCTGCTGTTAAAAGTTTTAGCTGATGATCGGTGAAGTGAGACATATTTAGAGATGAGTTATAAGTGATGAATGATGAGATGAGATATAAATTATAAAACTCATAAATTATATCTCATCCTTCTTAACTTTATAGAGATAGCCAAGCTTTTGCGGCAGTTCCCATGATGATTGTTTTTTCGTTATCAGAAATTGGCGCCTCACGAACTAACGTCCCTGGAACTGCTTCTCCTAATGGAAATGGATAATCAGAACCTTGTACAACTTTATCAGCTCCCACTAAATCAATAATATATTGTAACATTTTATGGTCGCATACATGCGAATCCACCCAAAACTTACCTAAGTATTTTTTTGGATTAAATTCGTTATCAATAGCTACTAAATCAGGACGACATTCCCAGCCGTGCTCAATGCGACTGATAGTTGGCAAGAAAGAACCACCACCGTGCGCAAAGCATACTTTTAGGTTTGGATATTTTTCGAAGATGCCACCAAATATCATGGAGCAAATTGCTCGGCTAATTTCGGCAGGCATACCTACTAACCATGGCAACCAATATTTAGTCATGTGTTCTTGTCCCATCATTTGCCAAGGGTGAACTAAAATAGCAGCATTTGTTCTTTCGCAAGCTGCCCAAAAATCATGAAATTGAGGTTCGCCTAAATTGATGTTATTTACATTACTTCCTATCTGAACACCTTTAAAACCAAGTTTCATGCAACGTTCTAATTCTTGCACGGCTAGTTTAGTATCTTGCATAGGCACGGTTGCCAAACCAATAAATTTATCAGGATACTGATTAACCGTATTGGCAATATCATCATTTAAAAACTGAGAAATTTCTAAACAATCATTTGGTTTGGCATCATAACTAAACATCACAGGGATCGTACAAATTACTTGCATATCTGCTTTGTGCTCTGCCATATCTTTAATACGAACTTCAGCATCCCAACAGTTTTCTACAATCTCTCTGAAACGTTTATCGCCTTGCATCATCCATGCTCTGCCTGGCGCATGATGATCTAATTGTATGAAATTTCCATAACCAAATTTTTTTGTAAAATCAGGAATGTGTTTAGGAATAATGTGAGTATGAGTGTCTATTGTGAACATAAGGTTGAATTAAAATAAATTATTTAAAATCGATTCGTCTACTAAGTTTGGTAAAGTAACTTTTAAATTTGGTGTACGTTCCATTTCGCGTTTAATGGCAAAGTTAGCTTCTTTATTACGCGCCCAACTACGGCGAGCAATTCCATTATTCACATCCCAAAACAACATGGATTTTAGTCTTCTGTCAGCATCAGCAGTTCCATCTAATACCAAACCAAAACCACCGTTAATTACTTCGCCCCAGCCAACGCCACCACCGTTGTGTAAACTAATCCAAGTAGCACCACGGAAACTATCGCCTACAAAATTTTGCACAGCCATATCAGCGGTATATTTTGAACCGTCATAAATATTAGACGTTTCGCGGTAAGGAGAATCTGTTCCACTAACATCATGATGATCTCGTCCTAAAACAACTGGCGCAGAAATTTCTTTATTAGCAATGGCTTTGTTAATCGCTTCAGCAATTTTTACACGACCTTCACTATCGGCATATAAAATACGTGCTTGCGAACCAACTACTAAATTATTTTTCATCGCGTCTCTAATCCAAACAATATTATCTTGTTATTGAGGTTTAATTTCTTGAGGAGCAGTTTTATATATTTCTTCTAAAACAGCTAATGCAATTTCATCTGTTTTGCGTAAATCGTTTTCGTTAGCACTTGTGCAAACCCAACGAAACGGCCCAAAGCCATAATCAAAACACATAGGCCCTAAAATGTCTTGCACATAAGAGTTGTATCTAAATGTAGCTCCAACATGCCCCCCTTTTAATGCTTTCTCTGTTTTATAAATATCAGCTCCTGCTCTTCCAGCTTCCAATAAAAAGGCGTTTCCATAATCAAAGAAATACATGTTTTTTGCCGTTAAGGTATTTACTGCATTTGCATGACGCACTAACGTTTTCTGAACTTCCTCTTTAAATTGATCAGGATTTTCCGCCATCATTTGGTTGCTTTCTTCTAAAGACAAACCAACTGGATAATAACCTCCCGCCCAAGGATTATGTAAAGAAGTTTGATCTGAGCCAACATCTACTTTGATATCTTCCTTTACAATACGCTCCCACAAATCAACCACATTGCCTTGATAAGCTAATGACACGGATTCTTTATTAGCTTGCGCTGTTTTGATGCGTGGAATTAATAAGTCTAAATTATCAAACACTTCATCCACCCAACCTTGAGAGTGGCGTGTATGCACTGCCTTAGGATTAATTTCAGCAGTAACAGAAACTAAGCCCGCAATTTTTGCTGCTTTAGGTTGAGCGCCACTCATGCCGCCTAAACCACAGGTCACAAATAATTTTCCAATTCTATCTTCTTCCGATTTAGACACTTTACGTGCCGCATTCATTACCGTAATACAAGTGCCGTGCACAATGCCTTGCGGACCAATATACATGAACGAACCAGCAGTCATTTGTCCGTATTGAGTTACACCTAGTGCATTAAATTTTTCCCAATCATCGGGCTTGCTATAGTTAGGAATCATCATGCCATTCGTCACAACTACACGTGGCGCATCTTTATGAGAAGGGAATAAGCCCATTGGATGTCCGCTATATAATACTAATGTTTGTTCGTCTGTCATGATCGCTAAATACTGCATAGTAAGCAAGTACTGAGCCCAGTTTTGAAACACGGAACCGTTACCGCCATAAGTAATTAATTCGTGTGGATGTTGTGCTACGGCATAATCTAAGTTATTACTTAGCATATGCATAATAGCAGCAGCCTGTATGCTTTGGTGAGGATACTCGTTAATTGGACGAGCAAAAATTTTATAATCAGGACGAAAGCGATACATGTAAATTCGTCCGTATGTTTTTAGTTCTTCTGCAAATTCTTTTGCTAAAACAGCGTGATGTTGAGGTTCAAAATAACGTAAGGCATTTTGAATGGCTAATTTTTTTTCTTCCCCATTTAAAATGTCTTTGCGTTTTGGCGCATGATTGATTGTGCTTTCGTATGTTTTTGGCTGAGGTAATACAGAAGGAATACCTTTTAATATGTGTTGTTGAAATTGTTGTAATTCCATGAGTTAATTAGGTTAATTTAGAAGTGCTGAAATTACATGATTTTTTTTAAACTTTCAGATACATTCATTGTTTAAAATTAGATGAAGCAGATATCTATATTTTGGTTTAGAAGAGATTTACGTTTAGACGATAATGCAGGTTTATACCATGCGCTTAAAAAAGGAATGCCTGTTTTGCCAATTTTTATTTTTGATAAAAACATTTTAGATAAGTTAGAAGACAAAAATGATGGTCGTGTAGAATTTATCCATCAAGCGATTTTAAGCTTAAATGACAAGCTAATAGAGTTGGGAAGTTCCATTAAAGTGTTTTATTCGACACCCGAAAAAGTATTTAAAGACTTGACTAAAGAATATACGATTCAATCTGTTTTTACAAATCATGATTATGAACCTTATGCAGATGAGCGAGATGGAGCAGTTAAAGATTATTTAAGTAAACAAAAAATAGAATTTAAAACCTATAAAGACCAGTGCATTTTTGAAAAAGATGAAGTGACCAAAGATGATGGAAAACCTTATACTATATTTACGCCATACAGTCGTAAATGGAAATTACGCTTAACCGATTTTCATGTAAAGGCTTATCCAAATAAAAAATATTTTAAGTATTTTATTCAAACAAAAACTTTTGATATTCCAACTTTAAATGAGATGGGATTTGAAAAATCAGAATTAGAATTCCCATCAACAACGATTAGCAAATCAATTGTTACTAATTACAAAGAACAACGAGATTTCCCTGCCATTAAAGGTACCAGTAAATTAAGCGTGCATTTACGTTTTGGAACAGTGAGTATTAGAGCATTAGCAAAACAAGCCTTAGTATTAAACGAAACGTGGTTAAACGAATTGATCTGGCGAGATTTTTACATGATGATTTTGTACCATTTTCCTCATGCTGCTAAAAATTCGTTTAAACCACAATATGATAGAATTGAATGGCGTAATAACGAAAGTGAATTTAAAGCTTGGTGTGAAGGTAAAACCGGCTTCCCTATAGTGGATGCTGGTATGCGTGAATTAAACGAAACAGGTTTTATGCATAACAGAGTTAGAATGATTGTGGCCAGTTTTTTAGTGAAAGATTTATTAATTGATTGGCGTTGGGGCGAAGCTTACTTTGCACAAAAATTGTTAGACTTTGATTTAAGTGCCAATAATGGAGGTTGGCAATGGGCGGCAGGAAGTGGTTGTGATGCAGCACCTTATTTTAGAGTATTTAATCCAACAGAGCAAACCAAAAAGTTCGATCCAAAGTATGAGTACATCAAAAAATGGATTCCTGAATTTAACACAGCTAAATATCCAAAGCCAATTGTTGATCATGCCTCTGCACGTTTAAGAGTATTGGCTGTTTACAAAGAAGCCTTAAGCGAGAACAAACAAACTAAGCTGTTTTAATTTCCAAAGTTATTTTTACGTTAATTAAATAAATTAGAATTAAATGTTAAAACATGTATTCTATTTAATTCATTTATTTATATTTACTTTATATTTTATATATAAACTATGAAGAAACTGTTTTATTCTAACTTTTTTAAACTTAGTGTTGTGCTTTTTGCGAGTAGTTTTTTGTTTGAATCCTGTAAACACAAAACTGATTTTGATGCGCTTGCAGATGTAAGTTATTCAGAAAGCATTGCACCAATCATAAGTTCTAATTGTGCATTTAGTGGTTGCCATGGAGATTCATTACCAGCTAGCATAAAATTAACCACTTATGCTTCTTTGATGAATGGTGGAATTGAATCAGGATCTCCACAAAAAAGCGAATTATACCAAAAATTAAAAACTTTAGGAGATGATATCATGCCTAAAAAACCATACACTGAATTAACGGAAAAACAAATTCAATTGATTTATGTGTGGATTGGACAAGGAGCAAAAAACAATTAATTAAAAACTATGAAAAAAATATATTTATCAATTTTATCATTAGGCACAATTTGTTTTTTGAACAGTTGTTATTATGATAACCACAAAGAATTGCGTCCAGAGGCGGCGTTACCAAATTCAACATCTAATTGCGATACTGTGAATGCTATAAGTTATTCATCGCAAATTGTACCAATATTATCTTCTGCTTGTTTGGGTTGTCATAATCCAGGTAGTGGAGATTTGTCAAATCATTCAAGTGTTCAGGCATATGCCTTATCAGGTGATTTATATACTCGAGTGAATACTGGAAACATGCCTCAAGGTGGCCCTAAGTTATCGGATTGTGATATTGCAAAAATAAAAAAATGGGTAGATGCAGGAGCCCCAAATAACTAATATTTTATATATATGAAAAAAATTATAGTATCTCTTTCTTTAATCATAAGTAATTCAACTGCATTTTTTGCTCAAAGTCCAGATGACTTATTAAATATGGTGGAAGAAAAACCTAAAAAAGAATTTGTTAACGCTACTTTTAAAACAACACGATTAATCAACTTCCATACAGTGGAGGTTTTAAGTAAAAGAAGTTTAGATTTCAGAATTTCACATCGCTTTGGAGATTTCAATTCTGGAGCATATCAAGCTTGGGGACTTGATGGTGGAGCAAATATTCGTTTAGCTTTAGAATACACACACGGCAGTCGTTTAATGTTTGGTATTGGAAGAACATCTGGGAAAAAAATTGCAGATGGTTTTTTGAAATACCGTTTATTAAAACAAACCACTAAGGGCGGTGGAATGCCAGTTAGCGTAACTTTATTTACAAGCGTATATCATACGTTTCAACAAAACGTGATAATTGACGGAGAAAACAAATACCAATCTATTCCTGATAGATTATCTTATTGTCATCAAATTATGCTTGGGCGAAAATTCAGTTCCCGTTTTTCGTTTCAATTAGTTGGAGCAATGGTTCATGTTAATTTAGTAGACAAAATTTCTGATAAAAATGATTGTTTTGTTTTGGGCGGAGTAACCCGTTTTAAATTTGCAAAACGCCAAGCCATAACTGTAGAATATGGATTAAGATTAAATAAATATAGCAAAGAGAAGTATTATGACAGTTTTGGCATAGGATATGATTTAGAAACAGGAGGACATGTATTCCAAATTCATTTAACAAATTCGTTTGGCTTAACAGAAGATCAATATTTTATGTATACTAATACAACATGGGAAAATTTTGGAGTACGTTTAGGATTTAACATCTCTCGTGTGTTTAGTTTACAAGGGAAAAATAAAGGAGAATAAATAATTTATAATAGAAACATATGAAAAAGGTATTAGCAGTAGCATTATTAGCAGCAGCATTAAACGGTTTCTCACAAATTTATGTGGGCGAAAAATGTAAAATCACATTTTTTAGTGAAACAAAAATGGAAAACATTGACGCCGTGAATACGGTAACTAAACCCGTTTTTAAAGCTGAAACAGGAGATTTTGCTATTAAGGCGCAGCAAAATGCTTTTGTGTTCAAGTCGGCTTTTATGCAAGAACACTATAATGAAAATTATATGGAAAGTGAAAAATTTCCTTACGCTACTTTTAAAGGAAAAATCAAAGAAAAAGTTGATTATACTAAAGACGGAGTAACTAATGTTACGATGGAAGGAACGTTAGATATTCACGGTGTTGAATTACCTCGTACCGTTTCGGGCACAATTACTGTGAAAGGTGGAGCAATTGCTATGGATGCAAAGTTTGATGTAAAGGTTGCAGACCATAAAATCAAAGTACCTTCATTATATGTCGAGAAAATCGCAGAAGTTATTCAGGTAACCTATCATGCCGATATGGTTGTACTTAAGAAGTAAATCAATATGTTATCTTAGTTTATCGAAAAAGCTGCTTCAAAACGAGGCAGCTTTTTTTATCAAATTATTTGTACCTTTGTGTTGGTGAAAAAAATGCTTCCCATATTGTTTTTATCTATTTATTTAGTTTCTGTAACTGAGTTACATGAACTTTTTAAGTTGCCGCAATTGGTAGAGCACTTTATCGAACACAAAGCTGAAGATAAACAAACAACGTTTTTGGATTTTTTAGTGCTTCATTATTCTAATTCAGATGATGGCGGTGAACATTCGAAGTTGCCTTTTAAAGCACATCATGATAATGGAAATATTATCAATTCAGGATTTGTAGCCTTTAATAGTTTCTGTCTTGTTATCAAATCAACACCTATTGAATCTAAAATTTATAAAACTCATTCTATTGATTTTATAAGTTCCTCTTACCTTTCTTCTATTTGGCAGCCGCCTAAATCTTGTTAATTACCATTTGATTTTCGAATTTCATGTATACTTAGAGTATATCTGTTTTCGATATTTAGTTCTATCAAATACACATTAACAATAAAAATATGCTAAATAAAATAATTGATTTTTCCATTAGGAATAAACTCATCATTGGGCTTTTTGTGATAGCCCTTATTGGTTATGGTACTTATGAGGTAACTAAGTTGCCTATTGATGCTGTGCCAGATATCACTAATAATCAAGTTCAAGTTATTACCGTAGCACCATCTTTTGGCGCAACAGATATTGAACGATTGGTTACTTTTCCCATTGAACAAGCAAACAATAATATATCGGGACTAAAAGAAATCAGAAGTTTTTCGCGCTTTGGTTTATCATTAGTCACCATTGTATTCGACGACGACGTTGATATTTATTGGGCAAGACAACAAGTAGCGGAACGCCTACAAAATGTACAATCTCAAATACCGCAAGGTATTGGTACTCCCGAATTAGGACCGGTATCTACTGGCTTAGGAGAAATTTACCAATATGTGGTTAGAGCCAAAGAGGGTTACGAAAAAAAATATAACGAAACCGAATTACGCACCATACAAGATTGGTTAGTGCGACGACAATTATTGGGTGTAAAAGGCGTAGCAGAGGTAAGTAGTTTTGGCGGTAAATTAAAACAATTTGAAATTGCCATTGATCCAAATAAATTGCAATCGCATAACATTACTATTCATGATGTATTTACTGCATTAGAAACTAATAATCAAAACACAGGAGGGACCTATATTGAAAAAGGTCCAACCGTTTTGTTTATTAGAAGTGAAGGTTTAATAGGTAGCATTAGTGATATTGAAAACATATCAATTAAAGCGACTAACAGCGGAAACCCTTTATTTATAAGAGATGTGGCTGAAGTTAAAATTGGCCACGCTACCCGTTATGGCGCCATGTGTTATAATGATAAAGGCGAAGTATCTGGTGCGGTAGTGATGATGCTGAAAGGAGCCAACAGTAGCGATGTGATTAAAAATGTGAAAGAACGCGTTGTTCAAATTCAAAAGTCATTACCAGAAGGTGTTGTCATCGAACCTTTTTTAGATAGAACTAAAATGGTGAACAATGCCATTGGCACAGTGGAGCAAAATTTATTAGAAGGCGCTTTGATTGTAATTTTTGTTTTGGTATTATTTTTAGGAAACTTCAGAGCAGGTTTGTTAGTTGCTTCTGTCATTCCTTTAGCGATGTTATTTGCCATTATATTAATGAACACCTTTGGCGTGAGTGGAAACTTAATGAGCCTTGGTGCTTTGGATTTTGGTTTGATTGTAGATGGCGCTGTGATTATTGTAGAGGCCGTCATGCATCAACTTACACATGGCAAAAAATTTAAACATATTGCGCAGTTAAATCAAGAGCAGATGGATAACGAAGTTAATTTATCTGCCAGCAAAATGATGAATAGCGCGGTGTTTGGACAAGTGATAATTTTAGTCGTATACCTTCCGATATTTACTTTACAAGGTATTGAAGGAAAAATGTTTAAGCCAATGGCACAAACAGTAGCCTTTGCATTATTGGGTGCTTTTGTTTTATCACTCACTTACATTCCAATGATGAGCGCTTTATTTTTAAGTAAAAAAACAAAACATAAAATCAACATTTCTGATAAATTAATGATATGGGTTGAAAGAGGCTATCAACATACTCTAGCAAAAGTATTGCGTTATCCTAAGCTTATTATTTCGAGTGTTATTGTATTATTTGTTTCTGCTATTGTTACACTTACTTTTTTAGGTGGAGAATTTATACCTGCCTTAGAAGAAGGTGATTTTGCTTTAGAAATGAGAGTATTACCTGGAAGTAATTTAAACACCAGCATAGAAAGTGCCACAAAAGCATCAGCTATTTTAAAGAGTAAATTCCCAGAAGTTATAAAAATTGTTTCTAAAATTGGTAGCGGTGAGGTGCCAACAGATCCAATGCCTATTGATGCAGGCGATGTGATGATTATTTTAAAAGATAAATCAGAATGGACTTCTGCAAAAACATTTCCTGAACTAGCCGAAAAAATGGGAAAAGAATTGGAAGTTGTTTTAGGTACCACTTTTAGTTTTCAGTTTCCTGTTCAAATGCGATTTAACGAATTGATGACAGGCGCTAAACAAGATGTGGTTTGTAAAATATTTGGTGAGAACTTAGATACACTTGCGGCTTACGCGGAAAAGTTAGGTGCTCTTGCAAATCAAGTAGAAGGCGCTAAAAATTTATATGTAGAACCAGTAACTGGAATGCCCGAAATATTAATTGAGTATAATCGAGCAGCTATTGCTCAATATCATTTGAATATTGCGGACATTAATAAAGTAGTGAATACTGCTTTTGCAGGACAAAGCACAGGACAATTATTTGAAGGTGAAAAACGATTTGATGTGGTTGTTCGTTTAAATACGGATAAGCGAAAAGATTTAGATGACATTAAAGATCTCTTAGTTCCTACTCCTCAAGGCACACAAATTCCTTTATATCAATTAGCGGAAGTAAGTATTAAAAACGGACCAAATCAAATACAACGTGAAGACGCTAAACGAAGAATTGTTGTTGGATTTAATGTGAGAGGAAGAGATGTACAAAGTATTGTTAACGAACTACAACAAAAAGTTGAGAAGCAAATTAAATTTCCTGCAGGTTATTATGTGACGTATGGCGGTGCTTTTGAAAATCTGAATGCAGCGAAACAACGATTACTAATTGCTGTTCCAGTGTCGTTAGTCATGATTTTTATTTTATTGTTTTTTGCATTTAATTCTGTGAAACAAGGCTTACTTATTTACTCTGCCATTCCTTTATCTGCTATTGGCGGAATTTTCTTTTTAGCATTAAGAGGCATGCCATTTAGTATTAGTGCAGGCGTTGGCTTTATTGCTTTGTTTGGAGTTGCCGTGCTAAATGGCATTGTGCTTATTGCAGAATTTAACCGATTAAAAAAAGAAGGCATGAATAATTTACAACGCATTGTATTGATGGGAACTAAGGTTCGTTTACGCCCAGTGATGATGACAGCCTTTGTAGCTTCATTAGGGTTTTTACCAATGGCTATTAGTAATGGGGCAGGGGCTGAGGTTCAGCGGCCTTTAGCTACCGTTGTGATTGGTGGATTAATGATTGCAACCTTTTTGACCTTGTTTGTTTTGCCAATACTTTATATTCTATTTGAAAGTGGAGTTAAAATGAAAGTAAAGAACATCTCAAAAGTAACATCCGTTATTTTAGTTTTTGGCTTCATGTCGTTTAATGCAAATGCACAAAGCCCCATTAATTTGCAAGCAGCTATTGATACAGCTCTTAAAAATAATTTGAGTGTTAAAAACGAAAAACTGAAAGCGGAGTATCAGAAAAAAATAATTAAGACTTCTGCCTCGATACCTCAAGCTAATATTGTTGGCGAATACGGACAAATTAATAGTTATTTTAACGACAATCGTTTTGGTGCATCACAGTCGTTTAACTTCCCAACCGTTTATATCAATCAAAAGCAACTGTTAAATGAAGAGTGGAATATTTCATTAATGAATGTAACCATAAAGGAAGCAGAAACTAAAAAAATGGTGCGGCAATCGTTTTATTTGTTTTTATATCTAAAACAAAAAGAAAAATTACTGTTAAAAAATGATAGCATGTATGCTAATTTTTTAGAGAAAGCAACGATGCGTTTTAATAAAGGAGAGAGCAATGTGTTGGAAAAGGCAACTGCCGAATCGCAGCGGGGAACCATTGCTATTCAATTAAAACAATTGCAGCAAGATATTGATATTGCTAAATTACAGTTTAAGTTATTATTAAATACCCTAACTGATTTTGTGCCAACAGAAACGGATTTAAAATTAAACTTAGATGTAAACGCTGATAACACGGTTATTAATCAGCACCCCTTATTGAAGATAATGGAGCAACAAAAAAAGATTTCTATGATTTCAAGAAAATTAGAGAGGTCTAAGTTGTTGCCAGACTTTAATATTGGTTATTATAATATGACGATGCAAGGTTCGGGCTCAGATAATAAAACCTACACGTCATCTACTAGATTTCAATCGGTGCAATTGGGATTAGGAATTCCTTTATTTTTTGGAGCTCAAAAAGCAAAAATGAATGCAGCAAAAATTAATCAATCTATTTCAGAGAATTTGTATCAGCTTGAAAAAAATGTTTTGCAAAATCAATATCAAAGCTTACTAATGCAACATCAAGCAAATACAATAGCGCTTACTTATTTTGAAAATACCGGATTAAAAAATGCACAATTGATTTTTGAAACAGCCAATAAGCAATTTAGCAATGGCGAAATTGATTACCTCGATTGGGTGATGCTGACTAATCAAGCCATCAATCTTCAGTCTAATTACATGGATGCTGTTAAAAGCTACAATGAAACCATTATTCAAATTAATTACTTAATCACTAAATAACATTACTAAAATGAAAAACATATTTGTCATATTAATCATTTCACTTATAGTAGCTTCTTGTGGAGGCACTAAAAGCGAAGAAACGGAAGCTGTTGCTGCTATTGAAACTACGGTAACTTTAAACGAAGCACAATATAAAAGTGCTAACATTGTCACAGGAAAACTAGAGAAGAGAGAAATCTCTACGGTTTTAAAACTGAACGGAAAAATTGATGTGCCGCCACAAAATATGGTTTCGGTAAGCACACCTTTTGGAGGCTTTTTAAAATCCACTAAATTATTGCCAGGCATGCATGTTAAAAAAGGAGAAGTGTTGGCAACGATGGAAGATCAACAATACATTCAATTGCAGCAGGAATATTTAACAGTAAAATCAAAATTAACTTATGCTGAAAACGAATACAATCGCCAAAAAGAATTAAACCAAAGTAAAGCTAGCAGCGATAAAGTATTTCAGCAAACCGAAATGGATTATAAAACTCAACGAATTTCGTTAAGTGCTTTAGCTGAAAAATTGAGATTGATTAATATTAATCCAGATAATTTAAATGAGTCTAATTTATCAAGAAGTATTAATGTCCATTCTTCTATTGACGGCTTTGTATCAAAAGTAAATGTGAACATTGGAAAGTATGTTAACCCATCTGATGTATTATTTGAATTGATTAATCCAGAGGATATACATTTGAATTTAGCAGTGTTTGAGAAAGATTTAGATAAATTATCTATTGGACAAAAACTATTAGCCTTTAATAATAATCAACCCAACAAAAAACATCCTTGTGAAATTATTTTAATTAGTCAGGATTTATCAGCAGATAGAAGCGCCGATGTTCACTGTCATTTTGAAGATTATGATAAAACTTTATTACCAGGCATGTACATGAATGCTGAGGTGGAGATTAAGTTACAAAACGCCTTGTCCGTTAATGAAGACGCTATCGTTAGCCACGAGGGGAAAGATTATGTTTTTTTAGAAAAAGGAAATCGACAATTTGAAATAGTTGAAGTAAAGAAAGGTGTTACTGAAAATGGTTTTTCGGAAATTAGCACATTAGAAGGCAAAGATATGTTGAACGCATCTATTGTTACAAAGGCGCATACGTTTTATTAATGCAATTGAAAAATAGGGCAGAAGAATAATTTCTTTAAATGATAAAAGCAGAAAGACCTAATGTTTTTCTGCTTTTATTTTTAGTTGCTACAGTTTATTTTTATGTCTTAGTAACGGGCATGTTGTTGTCCATATCCTGATTTTTATCTTTACGATTTTTCACCCATTTCCAAATCCCACCAAACGCAGCGGCTACTGCAATAAAAATTAACTTAATATACTTTGCAAACAAAGCCCATAAACCCACTTTTGCTAAAACTTTACCTGCCACTAATCCGCCGATAGACCATGCGGCTACTTCATCAACACTTGAATCGTAATCCGAGTATTGATTTCCTGGAGTAAATTTTACAGAGGATAACAAGTAATTAATAACAGGTTTTACTTCTGTTAACGATGACATTTTTCCAACGGCATTCATGGATAAAACACCTTTTCTTCCTAAAATTCTCACATCATAGTTTAATGTGTTGTCGGTGGCTTCACCAAATTTAAATTCTTTAGCCCAATGCAAAACTTTTCTGTCTTTATCATAAAATGGTGTAGAGGCCCAATTAATTAATTCTATTTTATCATATCCTTCTTTTATTCTTTCAGTATTTGATTCTGATGTTTCTTTTTTCATGGTAGTTAATAATTCTGCATAGTCCATGTCTTCTGCATCACCATCTTCCACATAACCCATTTCATCAAAACTAATGGTGAATGCCCATGAGTTTTCATCTAAAGGCGTATATTTTTCTGGGAACAACATACCAATAATGCCATTCGCATTAGGATTTCCCCACAAATCTACTAACACTGTTTTTGATTGAGCTGCATCTAAAAATCGTAATCCTTTTGGAACATCTATTGTTGCAAACCCACCATCTAAAGTTATTTGACCTGTTTGGTATTTAAATGTGCCATTAATGGAATCCAAATAATGGTTCATGACTTCTTGATACATGGCAACAGAATCTTCATGAGTAGCTTGTGAATAAGCAGAACTGAACCAAAAATTAATGGCTAGTAAACAAATGATTTTTTTCATAATTTTTGGTTTGTGATGATTAAGAGTTTAGATTTATATATAAATATATAAAAATTGTGTTAGTTCACAATACTGTAGATCAAAAAATTAGGCAGGAAACACCAAACTCACACAAGCTCCATCTTCGTTTTTAAAA
>SYEI01000047.1 GCA_005800865.1 Bacteroidota bacterium
CTATCGTATTGTAAATCTAACGAAACTACAAATGAGTTATTGAAAGGATTTGGATAAATGTTCACCAAATTACTTTCCGTTAATTCTTTTACGCCTGTTGGTATTGTAACCGTTTGTCCGTTAGTGCTGATTACATTACTGTATAAACCAGCGCCATTTTCTGACTTCACATTAAAGTAATAAGTAGTACCGGTAGTTAATACTAAATTTTTTGCAGTCACAGCTGTATCAGCCCAATTACTTGTCCAAGTTAAAGTATTAACCGCACCAGGACTTGTACCAATTGAATACCAATATTCGGCAATAGCAGAATTTGAATCGTTAGATGATGACCAATTTGCCGATAAAGAATCGCTCGTAACAACCACATTAATATCTGATGTTTTACCATCATTTATTGTGGTCACATTTGAAGGATTCGTCCAATCAATATTTAAATCATGATAATCAATGGATGATAAATTTCCTGCTACATCATTGACAATCGATTTTACTTTAGCCGCAAAGGTTGTAGGGCTAGGATTTTGATAACGAATATCATTTGCATTACCAGCACCAACCGAAACTGAAACAGAAGCTGTTGGACGAGAACGATAAATTTTTATTTCATCTAAACTCCATTTACAATTTCCACTTCTAAACGATACGTGTGTTCCACTTGCTAATGGTGAAGGATCTGTCCAAGTTGCTATTAATGAATTGTCTTTATACACATCCATCTTTCCTGAAATACGATCATAAATTACTTTAAAATCGTACCACTGCCCAGCTACTAAATTAACAGCAGCTGTGTAAGTTGGAGCACCAAATGTATTAACGCCTCCTGAGTAAGATGTTTTATATAATTGTACCGCTTGGTTATCTAATCTAAACCAAACAAAATAACTATTTCCTCTATTCACACTATCAGGCGCATCTGCAAAGAAATGTAATCCTGCTCTACGATTAGTTCCAGTCCCTTCAATTTTACCCTTAAAATTATATAAATAACGATTAGATAAGGTTTGTGTTAAAGCGGCGTAAATATTTGTGTTTGCAGCTGCTGTGCTTAGCTCATCCGTTTGTTCTAAAGCATTATTATTAATTCCCCAAGTACCCACTTTTTGTGTCCACTCTGGGTGAATTGCTACATCAAAATTATCAGATAAAAAACCGCGTGTGTAATTTCCTCTCCACTCTGTTCCGTTATAATCTATCACTTGATAGTAACTTTTTTCTAAACCAGAGCCTCCAACATTATCAGCATCATTAAAGGTTGCTGTAAAATTAGCAGTTTTCCATGCTCCCACCGAATTAATAGTTGTTGTTGGAACGGTAACATCTGCTGTGGTGGTTGGTGTTCCTACTCCATTGGTTGTGTAAGTAGCTACCCAACCCGCTGCTGTAGTAGCACAATCTGAGCGAAACTCCACTAATAAGTTAGCGCCTGTTGAATTGATATTTCCTGGTGATACCGTACTTGTATATTTTCCAATCAATGGTGCATTCACATTATTACCATCGTATATAAATAAATAATCGTAAGCATTTTCTAAACTAAAAGAAGTAAAATTCATACTCACTGAAGTTGCTCCACCAGAAGGTTGAAACAACCATAATTTACGTTCGTCGTTTGCGTAATTTGCTGCCGCTAATCCACTATCATAAAAAGTACCACTTGTTGCTGTTACAGTAGTTACAACTGGTGTATTATTAATGAGTTTATAAAATTTTTCCCAATTCCATAACGGACCAGGATCGCTGTGCGTTTGGCTAGCAAACATTTGATGTCCTTTTATTTTTACACAATTTCCTTGCTCGCATTGTGCAGTAGTTCCACTACAACCCGGACCAAAATAACAACGTAAAGGATTAATAGAATTACTTGAACACATATCTCTAGTTAAATCGGCACTCGATTGATACATGGCATTTGTAAACCAAGAGGCATTATTAATATAACCTTCGTGCTCTGTACCTAATGTGTATGGATTTGCAGAAGCGGCATGCCAAGCTTTATCACTTTCATAAACCATTTGTGTACACTGCCCATCAGAACTACGAACTACATAATGAGAAGACGCTGATGCACTACAATTTTTAAACCACGAGATACAACCAGCATAAGAGCCTTGAACAAAGTGTATAGCAACCGCTGTAATGGCAGTACCACTTCTTGAACTATAATTACAAGTCGTTGGATTCCAAATACCAGCAGGATAATCTGGTGAAGAAAGAACACTATTAACACCTGATGTTTTGTAAGCAGCGCCATTAGTGTTAGTAATGCCTGTTGTGCCAATAATTGTTTTTGAAGAACTTAACACTTCATAGTTAGCTCCAAACACATCTTGCATATTAATCAAGTAATCTGGAAAACCATAAAAATCTTGGAACTCACCGTTTGATAAAAACCAATACAATTGATATAAATGTGAATTCATCGCATAATCATTTTGCAAATCATTATTTAATGGCAACTCACTTAAAGCCACAAAAATGGGTTGATAGATTTTTAAATCATTCCCTGCAATGGATAATTGATTTTGCAAAACCGAAAATGCTTTAGCATAAGCCAAAATATGTTTTTCGGGATTCGTTTTAATATCATCAACCGAATAGCCTGATAATTGAGAAACATATACCAAATTATTTCTAAAGTAATTCTGACCGTTTTCAATTAATCCCATCACACCATGTGTTGCTGGGTAACCAATACAACTTGCTTCTTCGTTGGCTAAATGCGCAAAACGACTTTGTGAAAACGCCACCGATTCTAAAACGCCTTTTGGAATTGAAGGATTTAAACTATAAGCCTTTTTGAAAAAAGCGTCATACGGATTAGTAATTAAGTGCTCTCCTACTGAGTTTGAGAATGTTTGTAAAGAAAGGATAGAAGCGATAATAAGTAATAATTTCTTCATGTATAGATTTTAGTTTCCATAAATCTATACAAAATCAGATAGACTAAAAAGTTAATTTTTTTCTAAACAGTTTTAGGAAAGAGAAATAATAGTTTCCTACAAATAACGCAGATGTGCGCAGATTTATACTTCCACGTAGATCAGCGAAATTTTCGGGAAATAAGATGGTTAATTATACTCCAACATCTTCTTGTAAACACCATCCACTTTACCTTTCAAGTCTTTGGTTTCACCTTGTTCTATGATTTCCCCTTTATCCATGACGATGATTCGATTAGCATGATGAATAGTAGAAAGGCGATGCGCGATAATAATGGACGTTCTATTTTTAGCTAATTCAACAGAAGCAATTTGAATTAATTTTTCAGTTTCTAAATCAATAGATGATGTGGCTTCGTCTAACACAAAAATTGGTGGATTATATACGTAAGCTCTTACAAAGGCCACTAATTGTCGTTGCCCAGCAGATAACATCGCTCCACGTTCTTTCACATTATAATGATAACCACCAGGCAAGCTTGCAATAAATTCGTGAATACCAATGCGTTTTGCCGCTGCTATTACTTGTTCTTCTGTTATAGCAGGATTATGAAGGGTAATGTTATTTAAAATACTATCACTAAATAAAAACACATCTTGTAACACTACACCAACCGATTCGCGTAATTCATTTAATTGATACTCGGAAACATCCACATCATCAATTAAAATCTGTCCCTTATTAATTTCGTAAAAACGACTCAATAAATTGATGATGCTTGATTTTCCTGCTCCTGTAGCACCAATAATAGCAACTGTTTCGCCATGGTTAATTTTAAAAGAAATTCCTTTAATCACGTAATTATCTTCCTTATAAGCAAACCACACATTTTTAAATTCAACTTTACCTTTCATGTGTTTAATAGACACAGTTCCTGTTTCCGAAATAATTTCGTCGGTATCACTGACTTTAAACACACGTTCAGAAGCCACAATTCCCATTTGTAATGTATTTAAACGATCTGCTAACATTCTAATAGGGCGAAACACCATATTAATTAACATGATAAAAAACGTAATGTCGCCTAACTGAATATTATAAGTGTTTGATTTTACGCCCGCAAACCACATAAACAAAGCAATAGACACCGCTGATAAAATTTCGACTACCGGAAAAAATACCGAGTAATACCAAATAGAACGAATGTTAGCGACTTTATGTTTTTCATTGATTTCTTTAAATTTCTCGTACTCAATATTTTCACGGTTAAATAATTGAACGATACGCATCCCAGTTAAATGCTCATTGGTAAACGTATTCAAAGATGCTACTGCATTACGAACTTCTGTAAATGTTTTTTTAACGCCATTCTTAAATAAGTTAGTGGCAATTATTAATAAAGGCAACGTACTAAGCGATACTAATGCCAACATCCAATTTGTGTGTAACATTACCGAAACAAAAATAATAATGGTTAAAATATCTCCACAAATCACAATAAAGCCCTGCGAAAACACATCACTTAAACTTTCAATATCCGAAATAGCTCTGGTAACCAACATGCCCACAGGCGTATTATCAAAATAGGTGTTTTTTAATTTTAAGATGTGACGATAAACCTGTAAACGTAAATCTTTCACAATATTTTGTCCCAATAAATTAGTCACATAAATATTAGTGAATTGCAATAAGGCTTCAATTATTAAAACACCTAACAATAATAAACCCATTTGATTTATAAAATCAATTTTATCGGGAGACGACAAAAAACCTTTTTCATTTGAATCTACAATGGCTATGGTGTTAAGCGTTTGTTTAATTAATAAAGGACGAACAATACTTAAAGAAGAAAGAGTTAGAGTGATGATAATCGCAGCTGCAAACAAATTCTTATAAGGTTTACTATAAGAAAGAATTCGTTTTAAAAGCGTAAAACTAAATTTTTGCGCCCTGAGCGGAGTCGAAGGGTGGTTTGTTTTAGCCATTAAAAATAGAGCTTGGATATTGTATGTCGGTTAAATATAAGGCATGCCCAGCTACCGACATACCAGCATCCGAACGATTTTTGTTATTGACGATTGTTTTAAATTCTTCCAAAGTTATTTTTCCTTTACCTACTTCCAACAAAGTTCCTACAATAGCACGCACCATATTTTGCAAAAAACGATTAGCGGTTATTTTAAAAACAAACTGCGTGTCGTTTAGTTTAGTCCATTTAGCAAAAGTAACGTTACAATTATTGGTTTTAGTTTGTGTATTCACTTTACTAAAACTTGTAAAATCAGTTACCGTTAATAGATAGGCTGCAGCTTCGTTCATGGCATCTATATTCAAATCGCCATAATGTAACAATGAAGTTGTCGTTAAAAAAGGATCTTTATACGAATGTAAAAAGTATTCGTAGCTTCTAAACTCAGCATCAAATCTAGCACTAGCCTCGTCTTTTACAGAATAGATTTTTTTAACCGCTATTTCATAAGGCAATACTTTATTCAATTTATAAACGCAATTCGACTCATCTAAATGCAAATTGGTTTTTGAAGAATCAAAATGCGCAAAATAATCTTTTGCGCTCACCCCAGTATCTGTTCTACCACAACCCACTACTTCAATGGTTTCGGATAAAATCATGGATAGTTTATCTTGCAACACTTGTTGTATGGTATTTGGAGTATTATCCTGAATTTGCCAACCGTTAAAATTGACACCATTATAGGCTAACTGAATAAAATAGCGAGGCATGGCGCAAAGATAGCATTTGCCTTTATATTTATAAAAAAACAAAGCAGAAACCTTTCGATTTATGCTTTGTTTCATACTATTTAGAAAACAGCTTATTTAGTATTCTTTAGCACAGTAAATACTGGTCGAAAACCAATCAACGGTGATGCCCCAACTTCATTAGGATATTCATCATCTGCATCAATTTCTAAAAAATAATCGCAGCTATACCAACTTCCACCTTTGGTTCCTGTTCTTAAATACTTCATGTTTTTTTTATCAAATGTATTTACCATTTCAGAAACATTACCCGCCATACAATATAATCCAAACTTATTTGGCGCGTATGATTTACCATAAACGGTATGAAAGCCTCCATCGTCAACATGTAAAGGGGCTTTCGTCTTTGTTTCTTTCAATTCTTCTTTATTTTTAGGAACAAATAAATTCATAATACTATCATATCTACATTGGTCTTTCGAAAAACACATATAGTTTACTTCAAATTTACCTTTGCTGTCTTTTAAAAAATCATTTCCATTAGCATACTTTGGTTGATTTTTACGACTACTAGCAGCATAAGCCCATTCTAAATCAACTGGAATTCGCAAATCGTTCATTAATGGTTTATTTGTTTCTTTCAAAATTTTATTAGCTTCAATTGTCAACCACTCACAATATAGTTCAGCACCTTTACGAGAAATATTTACAACAGGATATTCATCATAAGCAGGATGCCAAAAATACATATTAGTCATTGGTTCATTGTAACTATCTGGAAACCTAGTCATCCACGCTTCCTGATTTGGTTTTGCAATTACATAATCACTATTTCTTTTTTGAATTAATAAATCTGCTAAAAACGTACGATATTCTAAATTGGTAACTTCAGTTGTTAGCATATAAAACGACTGAACAGAAAAAGTGTCTTTTTTATACAAAAATGAACCCATTGGTATATAAGCATATCTATCTTTATCTATTTTCATAACAGCATCAATTATCTTTTTCTTTTCTTTTGACACTGTCGTAATCTCTTCAGTAGTCAATGTTGGGATGCCTATTTCGTTATTATCCCTTCCAATTGATCCAAAAGCATGCGTTTTAGTAACACTGAAAACAGGCCTAAAGCCAATCATTGGAGATGGTTTCGTCACATTTTTAAATTCGTTTTCGCTTGTTAACTTCAAATAATCAAGGTCGCTATACCAACTACCGCCACGGGTGCCAGGTGACATTTTCTTTGAAGTTAAATCTTGCTCATACACCATTTCAGCTACATTACCACTCATGCAATACAATCCGAAATCGTTAGGATTATATGCTGAAATCAAAACCGTTGTTTGCATTTCACCTAAAATTGTACCAGCTGTTGTGATAGCATTTGGAAAGCCATAACCACATTTTGCTTTTGGATCTCGTTTTATCTCTCCAAAATTTTTAATACTAAAATTTGCTAAAAAACAACCAAAATTATTTTGAGTCACGTTTGTTTTCCATGGAAAATCAGCGGTTACCGTTCCTGAACGAGCCGCATAAGTCCATTCATGATTGGTTGGAATTCGTAAATCATTCATTAACGGTTTGTTTTTAGAAGCTAAATATTCGTTAGTTGCATTGGTTAACCATCTACAATACATTTCCGCTCCTTCTCTACTAAGATTAACCACAGGATAATCTCTGTAGGTTTTACTAGAAAAATAAGCATCTTTTAAATTCGTAAAATCATATTTGCCTTCAAACACTTTTACCCATTGCGATTGGTTTGGTTTAGCTTTTAAAAACTCTTCTTTTCTGTTTTGAATGATTAGATCAAAAATAAAGGTCAAATATTCTA
>SYEI01000411.1 GCA_005800865.1 Bacteroidota bacterium
CATTATTTGATAACTCTCGTAAATCAAATGCAGTTAAAACTGAATCTAACAGACCATTAAAATCATTATCTGATTCATTAAAAGGTAAACAAGGACGTTTCCGTCAAAACTTATTAGGAAAACGTGTTGATTATTCTGCACGTTCGGTAATTGTTGTAGGACCTGAAATGAAACTACATGAGTGTGGTTTACCTAAAGATATGGCGGCTGAGTTATTCAAGCCATTTATTATCCGCAAAATGATTGAGCGTGGTATCGTGAAAACGGTCAAATCTGCTAAGAAAATTGTAGATAAAAAAGAGCCAATTGTTTGGGATATTTTAGAAAACGTATTAAGAGGACATCCTGTAATGTTAAACCGTGCACCAACATTGCACAGATTAGGTATTCAGGCTTTCCAACCAAAATTAATTGAAGGAAAAGCAATTCAGTTACACCCATTAGTGTGTTCTGCATTCAACGCCGATTTTGACGGGGATCAAATGGCGGTACACGTTCCATTAGGACATGCCGCAGTATTAGAAGCACAAATTTTAATGTTAGCTTCTCATAACATTTTAAATCCATCTAACGGTGCGCCAGTTGCGGTTCCATCTCAGGACATGGTTTTAGGTTTATATTATTTAACTAAATCTAAAAAGAACTTACCTAATGACGCAGTAAGAGGAGAAGGTAAAATATTTTATAGTGCAGAAGAAGTTAACATTGCTTTAAACGAAAAGCAAGTTGATATCCACGCACAAATTAAAATACGTGTTACCAATGCTTTAGAGGGCGATAAATTAGTAACAAAAATCATTGAAACAACAGTTGGACGTGTGATGTTTAACCAAGTTGTTCCGCATGAAGTAGGATTTATCAACGAATTGTTGACTAAAAAATCGCTTCGTGATATTATCGGAATGGTGGTTAAGAAAACAGGTATGGCTAAAACTGCTAAGTTCTTAGATGATATCAAAGACTTAGGATTTAAAACAGCCTTCAAAGGTGGATTATCATTTAACTTAGGTGATATCGAAACTCCAGCTGAGAAATTCAAAATTATTAAAGATGCACGTACGCAAGTTGATGAAGTCATGAGTAACTACTCAATGGGTTTCATTACAAACAACGAACGTTACAACCAAGTAATTGACATCTGGACACATGCTAACTCAAAAGTTACTAAAAAAGTAATGGATGTGTTAAGTACAGATAAGCAAGGTTTCAACTCAGTTTATATGATGTTGGACTCTGGTGCTCGTGGATCTAAAGAACAAATTAAACAGTTAAGTGGTATGCGTGGTTTGATGGCTAAGCCACAGAAAGCAGGTGATACAACGGCTTCCATTATTGAGAATCCGGTATTATCTAACTTCCGTGAAGGTCTATCTATCTTAGAATACTTTATTTCTACCCACGGTGCTCGTAAAGGTTTAGCGGATACGGCATTAAAAACAGCGGATGCGGGTTACTTAACTCGTCGTTTAGTTGACGTTGCTCAAGATGTTATTATTAACGAAGAAGATTGTGGAACATTACGTGGCTTAACGGCTATGGCATTGAAAAACAATGACGATATCGTTGAATCATTAACAGACAGAGTTTTAGGACGTATTGCATTAAACGATGTTTATCATCCAACAACAGGGGAGTTAATCGTTACAGGTGGTGAAATGATTGACGAAGATGTATGTGCATTAATTGAAAAATCTCCAATTGAATCAGTTGAAATTCGTTCGGTATTAACTTGCGAATCTAAATTAGGAGTTTGTTCTAAATGTTACGGACGTAACTTATCTAACGGACGTCAAGTTCAATTAGGTGAGGCAGTTGGTGTTATCGCAGCTCAATCAATTGGTGAGCCAGGTACACAGTTAACATTACGTACATTCCACGTTGGGGGTACTGCATCAAACACGGCAGCATCATCTAGCTTAATTGCTAAATACGATGGTATTGCTGAAATCGACGAATTACGTACAGTTGAGCGTATTAACGCTGACGGAACTAAAGCTAATGTAGTAATTGGTCGTTCTACGGAAGTTCGTATCGTTGATGCAAACACTGGCATCACTTTAACAACAGGTAATATTCCTTACGGTTCTCAATTATATATCAAACCTAGCGCGAAAGTGAAAAAAGGAGATATGATTTGTGATTGGGATCCATATAACGCGGTTATTGTTTCTGAATTCGCTGGTTCTGTAGAATACGAAGGAATTAAAGAAAACGTAACTTACCGTGAAGAATCTGATGAACAAACAGGTTTCCGTGAGAAAGTAATTATTGAAAGTAGAGATAAAACATTATCACCATTAATTAGAATTGTTGACAAAAAAGGCGAGCCTTTAAAAACTTATAACTTACCTATTAGTGCACACATTGTTGTGAACGAAAAAGTAAAAGTGGAGTTAGGACAAATTTTAGTTAAGATTCCTCGTGTTACTGGTAAAACGGGAGATATTACAGGTGGTTTACCTCGTGTAACTGAGTTATTCGAAGCACGTAACCCAAGTAATCCTGCAGTAGTTTCTGAAATTGACGGTATCGTTACTTTCGGTAAAATTAAGCGTGGTAATCGTGAAGTAATTGTTGAAGCTAAAACTGGTGAACAACACCGTTACTTAGTGTCTTTATCTAAACATATCTTAGTACAAGAGAATGACTTTGTGAAAGCAGGTGAGCAATTATCTGACGGAGCAACTTCTCCAAGCGATATCTTAGCAATTAAAGGCCCTACAGCGGTTCAAGAATACTTAGTAAATGAGATTCAAGAGGTTTACCGTTTACAAGGACAAAAATTGAATGACAAGCATTTCGAAACGATCGTTCGTCAGATGATGCGTAAAGTTCAAATTGAAGATCCAGGTGATACATCTTTCTTAGAATTACAGTTAATTAATAAAATTAACTTCATGACTGAGAATGATGAGTTGTATGGTAAAAAAGTAGTTGTTGAGCCAGGTGATTCTGAAAACTTAAAACGTGGACAAATTGTTACAGCTCGTAAATTACGTGATGAGAACTCAGTTTTACGTCGTAAAGATTTAAAATTAGTGGAAGCTCGTGATGCAGTTCCTGCAACAGCAACTTCTATCTTACAAGGTATTACAAGAGCATCGTTACAAACTAACAGTTGGATTTCTGCGGCATCGTTCCAGGAGACTACTAAAGTATTAAACGAAGCAGCAGTAAACGGAAAAGTAGATACATTACAAGGATTAAAAGAAAACGTAATTGTTGGACATTTAATTCCTGCAGGTACAGGTTTACGTCAGTACGAAAAAATCGTGGTTGGTAGTAAAGAAGAGTACGAGCGCTTAATGGCATCTAAAGAAGAAATCGAAGAAGAAGCTTAATTAGCTTAACAGATAAATTAAAACCCCGATAGAAATGTCGGGGTTTTTTGTTGTTCTAGTTTTCCTCCTTTGAAGGAGGTGTCCGCCAGCTGGCGGACGGAGGATGTTATTTAACTACTGACGTCAGCACATTTTTCAAAATGCTACAATCCGTAGCAAAACTCAACTATAAAATAATTTACTTTTGTTTTAGAGAAACAAATTAATTTATAGAAAGATGCAATTACAAGTAATTCAAACAAAAATTTATGAAGTGCGAGGACAAAAAGTAATGTTAGATTTTGATTTAGCGGAGCTTTACGAAACTGAGACAAGAACATTAAAACAATCTGTGAAAAGAAACATGAATAGATTTCCGACTGATTTCATGTTTCAGCTAACAAAGAAAGAATGGCAAGAGGTTATCACAAATTGTGATAACCTCCCAAAGAGTATAAAATATAGCCCTGTTGCGCCTTATGCTTTTACCGAACAAGGCGTAGCTATGTTAAGTGGCATACTAAATAGCGACAAAGCCATTGATGTAAACATTGCTATTATGCGCGCTTTTATTGCTTTAAAACAATTTGCTCTAACAAATACGGAGTTAAATAATAAACTCAAAGAACTAGAAAACACTTACAACAAACAGTTTAAAGATGTTTACGAAGCCATCAACTATTTATTGCAAAAGGATAAGCAGGAAACAAATCAGAAAGAGCGAAAGCAGATTGGATATAAAACCAAATAGCTAGCTTATCACAATTTGTGATACCTCTTCTTTTCTGAGGACGCAATTTGTGACCATAGAAAAGCTTATGTTTTACCAAAGTTTGAGGTTGCAAATTGAAACCTCAATGTTTTAACCAATGCTAAATGTTAATTTAGAGTGATGATTTTACTGAATTGTGCTAAAAAGCCTTTTAACGGCATGGTTTTGAAAAATAATTGAACTACATTTGAATTATAATTTTGTGAAATGGGAAAGATATTCTTAATTGTTTGTACAATTATATTGAGCGTTAATTCATATGCCCAAAATGAACTTTGGGGAGTAAGTACTTATGGAGGAAATCAATACGGAACAATATATAGCTTTGCAACTGGAAGTAATACCATTAGCAGCCAGTTTGATTTTATTGGACCACACGTAGGTGAAGGCCCAGTTGGTGATTTGATTATAGCGTCAAATGGTAAAATGTATGGATTAACAAGATTTGGAGGTGTTTATGGTTGTGGAATTATATTTGAATACGAGCCTGCTACTGGCGGATATTTAAAAAAGTATGATTTCCAGCAACCTACAGGACGTTACCCATCTGGTAGTTTAATTGAAGTGGCAAATGGTGTTTTCTACGGTATGACGGATTGGGGTGGAGCAAATGATTTAGGTACTATTTTTGAGTATAATCTTAATACAAATAGTTACACAAAAAAAATTGATTTTAATGGCACAAATGGTTCACGTCCACATGGGTCATTATTAAAGGCTTCTAACGGAAAAATATATGGTTGTGCGTATGAAGGAGGAAATTTTTCAGCGGGGACATTATTTGAACTTGATATCGCAACGAACTCTTTTCAAAAAAAAATAGATTTTACAGGCAATGGCGCAAGTCCTTATAATGCAAGTAATCCACTTGGCGATCTTTTAGAAGTCAATAGTTTAGAGCTATATGGACTTAGCTATGGTGGTCTCGGAACAATTTTTAAATATGATATTAATCTTGATACATGTATTACTGTATTTAATTTTGACGGGGCCGCTCATGGCAAGAATCCCAGTGGATCTCTTATGAAGGCGTCAAACGGTAAACTTTATGGTACAACTTCACAAGGAGGATTATCAAATAGTGGTGTAATTTTTGAATTCGATTATTTTAGCAATACTTGCATTAATAAGTTCGATTTTTTCACAAATGGTATAAATCCTGGAACCAATCCTCAAGGACACCTTACGCAAGCTCCTGATGGTAACTTATATGGAACAACAACTAGTGGAGGGAGTAATGCTAGCTGGGCTGTAGGTGTTTTTTTTAAATTCAATATTACAACTGGTGCGTATAGTAAAATAATGGATTTTAATGTTATCGATGGTGCACATCCATCATCATTGATTAATGGACCTAATAATAAACTATATGGTATGACTGGTAGTGGAGGAATGAGTTATTCGGGAGTGTTGTTTGATTATGATCCATTAGCAAATGTTTATTCTAAAAAAATCGATTTTTCTGATGTAATAGATGGCGAAACTCCACAAGGAGGTTTGGTGAGAGCGTCGAATGGTAAATTATATGGAATGACATCTACAGGCGGTGTTCATAATGGCGGAACGTTATTCGAGTTCGATCCAGTTACGAGAATACATGCTAAAAAATTTGATTTTGTAGACAGTTATGGATTTATAAATAGACCGAATGCGCTGCTAATTGAAGCGCTACCCGGCAAGTTATATGGTGTTACACCATATGGTAGTAGTTTAGGTTCAGGTTTTTCTGGGACAATTTTTGAGTATAATTTTTTGACAGATACATTTATTGAAAAGTTTGCATTCCCAACTACCGGACAATTTGGTTTTTCTCCTAGTGGTTCCTTATTTAAACATTCCAATGGAAAATTATATGGTACAACCTATGGAGGCGGAACAAA
>SYEI01000412.1 GCA_005800865.1 Bacteroidota bacterium
AAACAGCCTCTCTATTTACAAAAGAGCGTTTTGAAAATTGAGCAATGTTTTCTTCACAAAAATCTTTTAAATCCTCTTTTAACCAATCTTTCCATGGCAAAACAAATCCCATTTTAGGTCGATTCACAATATTATCAGTCAATAAATCACCTAACGCATCAACTAATAATTTCTTTTGTGTATGAGGATATTTGTATTCGTCTTTTACACTTAACGCAAATTCAACTAATTGATAATCTAAAAACGGCACACGAACTTCTAAAGCTACCGCCATGCTCATTTGATCGGCATCACGCAATAAAATATTTTGCATGTAGGTTTGTATCTCAAATAAAGATACTCTGCTTAACACATGTTGTTTATCTGTTTCACTTTTTTTTATGACGTTTTTAATAAAATTATCAGTGTTATAATTTTCTTTTAATAAACCTGCGTAATCTTTTTGATTAAATAATTTACGATTAATGGGATATGCATTAAAACCATTAATCGTATCTAAAGCTAATATCTCAGCTGTTTTATCTCCCTGAACTGATTTCTTTTTAGCTGCTAATAGTTTTCCTGCTAAACCTTTTGCTGGAATAATATTTAACCAACCTTTTTTTTCTAATTCGTAATAACGTTTAAAAATATCATACCCTGCAAATAACTCATCTCCTCCCAAACCAGATAATGCCATAGTAATCCCCGCATTTTTAGTAGCTTTAGAAACAATATAACTATTTGGTCCGTCGCCACTTGGATGATCCATAGACGCTAAAGCCTCCGGTAATTGTTTTAAAAAATCGTTAGGAGTGAGTTTTATTTCATGATGTTGGGTATTAAATTTGGCTGCAATTTGTTTGGCATACTTGGCTTCCGAAAATTCTCCTTCATCAAAACTTACGTTAAAAGTTTGCACTTTTTCGGAAGACACCTTACTCATTAAACCAACAATGGCACTACTATCAATTCCTCCTGATAAAAACGCACCAAAAGGCACATCCGCTACTAAACGTCTTTCAACCGAAGCAGTCAATAATTCATTAACTTTATTGCAGGTTTCTTTGTATGATAAATCTCCTTTGGTTTTAGTGAAATCATTGATATTCCAATATTGCTGAATTTTCAAATTACCGTTTTGCAATTCAAGAATGTGTCCGGGCATTAGCATAAACACATCCTGAATCATCGTATTAGGTGCATGAACAGTAGTATATTGAATGTACTCAGCTACCGATTTTAAACTGATTTTTTTATCAATTAATCCCGAATGTATCAATGCTCTGATTTCTGAAGCAAATAATAACACATTATTTTTGAATTGATAATACAATGGTTTTATTCCCATTCTGTCTCGAGCAATCACTAACTTCTGATCAACCGTATCCCAAATAGAAAAAGCAAACATGCCATTGAAACGCTTTACACAATCAATTCCCCAACGCAAATAGGAAGCTAAAATAACTTCCGTATCGGTATTAGTTCTAAAAATATAAGGTAAGTTTTTTGAGCCATGCTCTGCTCTTTGCAACTCTAATTTAAGTTCTTTATAGTTATACAATTCGCCATTATAAACCATTACGTATCGTTTATCTTGAGAAAAAAACGGCTGATTTCCTGCTTCCGATAAATCAATAATGGATAAACGACGATGTCCAAAAAAGCAATGCTCATCATTCCAAACCCCTTCCGAATTTGGACCACGATGCGCAATAGCATCATTCATTTTTTTAATCGCAGAATGATTGTTCGAATTATTTATTTGATGACCAACAATTCCTGTAATACCACACATAGCTTATAATCCAATTGATTTAAGGTACTTTTCGCTAGCCATCATTTTTTTAATACCATCTTCTACCGATATTAATTCTCTTCCTAAAATTTCTTTCATTTTTGTATTATCAGGCTGACGGCGGGTCATATCACCTTCTTTAAGAGCTGGAACATGAACAATGTTAGATTTACTGTTAGTGATTTTTAAAACCAAATTAGCTAATTCTAATACCGTCATTAACTTATCGCTACCAATATTAATAACATCATTTTCCAATAATTTATTATTCATAATGGTAGCAATGGTATCAATATTATCGTCAATGTAGGTAAAGGTTCGTGTTTGTGAACCATCTCCATAAATGGTAATATCTTCTCCCTTTAGTGCTAATGCTAAAAAACGAGACACGACGAAATCAGTACTTTGATTTGGACCATAAGTATTAAAGAAACGAAAAATAGTATAGGCTAATCCAAACTCTTGTTGGTAGCTTTTTAAAAAACTTTCTCCCACATTTTTAACTACTGCATAAGGTACGCGAGAGTTTAAAGGTGTGCGGTGCTCGTGTTGAGGCAATTCAACAGGCTCTCCATAAACTTCTGATGAAGAAGAGAAAAATATATGTTTAACTGATGAGTTTTTAGATAAATTTAAAATATGTTTAATACCAGATATATCATTTAAAACTTTGACAGGATTTTCTTGAGTTCTTAAAACACCTACCACTGCTGCGAAATGATAGACATAATGAAAATTATAGGCCAACATAATCGCAGAAATTTCTCTATAATCGTTTACGTCTGCTTTTATAAATTTCCAATTTTCGTGTTCTGAAGATGGTAATTTCGATAAATATCCAGTAGACAAATCATCTACTACTACCACAAAATTTGTTTTATCC
>SYEI01000413.1 GCA_005800865.1 Bacteroidota bacterium
CTATTAAAAAAAAGAAGTAAATAAATGTTAAAAAAAATGCCTAATAAAATGTTATCATAATTTTAATTTCTAAGATTTAATTACAATAACACCTTATTAGGCAAAACTTTACGTAGGAATTTCTATTTAATTAGCATCCCACCAAACTTTATTCAACCAATCATTTTTTCCTCCCATTCTAGCTAATGCATCTAAATAATTTGCTTCATTCTTCTGCATTTCATCATTTGGATAATACAAACGTGTTGGCGTAACTCCATTTGTCTGAGAATCTGGATTTGTAATAGGAACTAATTTTGGAAATCCGGTTCTTCTCCAGTTTGAATAAGCCTCAATACTATTAAAAATATAAGTTATCCAAAGCTGTGTTGCAATTTGTTCTTTTTCTTTCCCGGCAAATAATGGTTTCGCATTTAGGTAAGTATCAATTTTAGATTGACCAGCCGGCAGCGCTCCATAAATTTCTAATTGCTTAATACCTGCCTCAACTCCTTTTTTATAGTAATCAGCTGCAGAACCAGAAACCCAGCCTCTAAAAGCAGCTTCAGCCAGCAGCAATTGTGTTTCTGAATAACTAACATGTAAAAAAGGTGTCGTTTTTTTCTTGAAATAGTCTTGAATTCCTGATGTTGCATCTGTTCCACCTGGAGCTTGATATTGATACAAGCCTGGTTTTACTCCTTCGTATAAATTTTCACCTGGTCCTATTGGTGCGCCTTGCTTAACACTGCTGGTTTTTTTAGGAGTCGCAAGCATAGTTAATCTAGGATCTCCATTGTCTCTAAGATAATCTATGACCAAAGTTGTAAAGTGATCTCCATTTTCATTCCCTACAAAAGCATAAGCAAGTCCATTTCCTCTAAAATCAATAGATGCTGGATCATCATTAAAACTTGCATCTAAATGGCGCATGATACAATTATCTTCATTGCTGGCAAAAACCCCATTTTGTAAAGCCGCTTTAACTTGTTTCTCAGCTTCGACTGGTTTTATCTCAGAAATTCTCATTCCTAAACGCAAACGTAATGTGTTTGCCAGTTTTTTCCATTTTAGAATATCACCATTATAAAACAAATCGCCTTTTATGCTTCCGCCGCCAACTTTTAATTGAGTATAAGCTTCATCTAATTCTTTAAAAAATGATGCGTAAATATCTTCTTGTTTATCATATTTAGGCGTTACAATTCCTTTTGAGTACCCCAAACCAGCTTCAGAATAAGGAATATCACCATAAATATCCGTCATACGCTGTGCTACCATTACTTTCATAATCTTACCAACAGCATTCATATTTGCAGCAGCAGGATCATTTTTTGTATTTTCAAGAATATCTACTACATTCTTTAATTCATTAGAATATCCATTTCTCCATAAAGCTGTAGCATATCCGTCATCTTTATTAAATCTGCTTCCAAATGTAGTTACGTTCCATGCACCAGAATAATGCTGTACAAAACCACCAGAATAAATTAAGTTGGTTCTCCATTGATAAAACCCATCTCCTGACATACACAATTGTGTAAACGTAAGTTGTCCAGCTGGATTTGCAGTCAATGCCACAGGATCTTTCTCCAGCGCGTCAAAATTTTCAGTACAGCCTACTGCAGTAAATAATGCAAGTATGGCTATTATTATTTGTTTGAATTTCATAATATCTTTTTTTAGAATGCAATTTTAATATTAAAACCATACGACTGTCTAAATGGTAATGAACCATATTCAAAACCTTGTCCGTTTCCAGATGTATACATAGACTCTGGATCAACATTTGGAAGATCTTTATTAAAAGTCAATAAGTTTCTTGCAAATGCCGAAACATAAATTGAGTTAATTTTAGCACCTGCAAAAACACTTTTTGGTATTTGATAACCTAAACTAACCTCTCTTAATTTTACATACGAAGCATCGTAAACAAATGGAGCTGGTGTATTATTAAATACTGTATTCCAATAATCCTGAGGATTTACAGGTTTTGTATTTTTTTCATACTTCGGGTTGTCTGTAGTTCCAACATTTACCACACCCTCAGCAACATAACCTCCTGTAGGAATCCATGTCGCTTGACTAAAATTAGGATCGCTTGCAATTGCTTGAGCTCTTGCTTGATTATAAGCATCTCTACCATCAGTAGTAACATCCAAAAGTCCTTTTTGAGCCGCAACAGAATTAGTCATAGAATACACATCCATTCCAAATTTCATATCGATTAAAAATTGAAGTGTTATTCCTTTATAGCTAAATCTATTTGTTAAACCTGCAGCCCAATCTGGAAGACCTTTTCCTAATGCTACTTTTTCATCTGTAAATAATGGCAGACCATTTGCGCCAACAACTTTTTGACCGGCATCATTTCTTAAAAAATCTCTTCCCATAATTGTTCCATATTTACCTCCAACTTCTCCAACAATAGAAGCTCCTGCCCAGCGTGCTTCAGAAATGGTATAAGTTTGAATATCTGGATGTAAAGACAGAATTGAGTTTTTATTTTTTGAGAAGTTCAAATCAATTCCCCATTCAAAATCTTTAGTTCTAATAGGTGTACCAGACAAAAAGATCTCAATACCTTCGTTACGCAATTCTCCAGCATTAACCGAAA
>SYEI01000414.1 GCA_005800865.1 Bacteroidota bacterium
AATATAGGAAAACAAAGCGGGAGCATCTTCCCAAATGGTGTTATTAGTATTAAAATTAACAGAGGCATAAAATTCCCATCCCGGCCATGCAGCGCGCGTTGGAGAGTAGGTAGAGCCATGAAGAAAAATATGATTGACACCATTTAGCATTAAATCTTCGGCTTCGGGCTTACATTGTGACAGTGCAGTTTTAAAATGTTCTCTCAGCCACGTGAAAGTTTCAGAAGAGACTAAATTTTTCCCTGAAATATGTGCTGCCGACGATGCAAATTTTAGCATTACAGGATCAGCATCGCCTTCACGAATATCTTCTTTCTCACGTCGAAAACCCGGAATATCAAATGGCATCGAACCAAAAGTTTCGCATTCTGGAATATCAGCAGATGCGTACAAATCTATTAAATTACCTGGTGAACCATGTGCCTGTAGTTTTGTTTTGAAATTTTTTGAGTGCGCCCAGTTTGTCCATGATTTATCAAACTTATTAAGTAATAAATCAGCAATAGTCTGACGGTAATCGCTTCTAATTCGATTTCCAATTTCATTGTCAGTTTCATTCAATAAAATCGAAAGCTGTTTTTTTAAGTCGTAACCTCTTAATTTTTGAAACTCTTCAAAGAAATTGGGCGTAAAATCGGTTCCGTAAACTTCAAAACTGTCATTAAAAATAGCTCTTATTTTTCCCTCTCGCCCTTTAAAAGCATTGTTAAAAGGAACTACGTAGGCATTTAAAGCTTCTGTTGAATAATGATCTAAAGTATAGCCTTTTCCTCCGGGAGCGGCTCTTTTTACCTGTTGCCCTGTTTTGCCGCTAAATATGGCGTAAATGGTATAATTGGTTTGTTTGGCTTTCCAGTTTAATCGGTTTGGTTCCATTTTATTAGGAAGCTTAATTGCAGATCCTTCAATTCCTTTATCTTTTGAAGCTGCTTTGTTTTTTTCGAGATTGTCTGTTAAATTTATATAAGAGCCGTCGCTTCCGTAAGCTGCAACATATAAAAGTTCAGCAGGAGTTTTTTCTTTACTGCTGTCAAGCGTTATATTTCGATCAAATGTTTCATTTTTTTTAAGCGGATATTTTTCAACAATAAGTTTAGTTGCAGCATAAGGCAGAGTAACATGTGATCCGCCATAAGGCCATCCAGTACCTAAAACCATATCGACCTGCATTTTCAAACTGTCAGCAGTCTGGATAGTGTAATCCAGCATTTCCATCCACTTTGGAGAAAGATAATCTATATAATTACTTTCTTCTCCTTTTACACCATAGATAGGAGTGATCTCTACACCGCCAATTCCAGCTTTATTAAAATCGATTAAAGTCTTTTTTAAATTTGGTTTATCAACAGCACTGCCCATCCACCACCAGCGTGTCCATGGCTGATTTATGTTTGTAGATTTTGGCCACGGTGAAGTATTGCCGTTCTGCGCAGAAAGGTTGTAATTACAAATAAAAAATAAGGTAATAAAGCAGAATGTTTGAAGTTGTTTCATTATTGATCTAAAAGATTTACCTGTTACTAGAATTTATTAATTTTTTGTAAAAACAGAATTCATAAAAACATATTTAAAATTCTTTGTACAAAAGTAAAAGTATAAGCAACCCATCAAAATGCTATCCTGTTGCGTCCTGTTTTTATTGAATATTGTAAAAATTAAATTATCATAAAATAAGTTATAAAGTTTTTTAATTGATATTAATTTATGTGAAAAAATACGAATAGTTAAAAAATAAATTAATAAAATTTAGTATAATGTATTTGTGTATTTTGTGTGTAATTATCGGTTGTAAATCAAGCAGTTGAGTTGTTTTTTGTTAAAGTAAACTTAATATGATTTCGTAATATATTGAAAGCTAACAGGATACTACAGGATGCTGTGAAAGTCGCTTCTAAATAAATTTGGTTTGAACTAATTACCTAACCAAATTTAACTTTTTATGAAAAACAAGCTTAATCTTTTGCTGATTATAGCCTTATGTGTACTAGTGTATTCATCAGGTTATGCGCAAGGAAAAACGGTTACAGGAACCGTTACCGACCCAGCCAAATTATCGATACCCGGCGTAAATGTAATTGTCAAGGGAACGAATAGGTCAACAAGTACTGATTTTGATGGAAAATACAGCATTAATGCCGCTCCAGGAGAGACTTTAGTATTTTCGTTTGTGGGATTTGTCAAGCAGGAAATAAAAATTGGCACTGCAGCAAGTTACAATGTTTCACTAGATGCAGAGAGCTCAAGCCTGAATGAAGTCGTAGTTATTGGTTACGGCACACAAAAGAAAAAACTAACTACCGGTGCGATTTCTGGAATAAAAACAGAGAATTTTACAGAACGTCCGATTTCGAGAATCGACCAAGGTTTGATTGGTCAGGTTGCGGGAGTTCGTGTAAAACAAACTACGGGACTACCGGGGCAGCCTTTTAGTATTGAAATTAGAGGAGCTGGTTCGATCACAGCAGGAAATGAGCCTTTGTACGTTGTTGATGGATTTCCAATTTATACTGAAGGAAGCAACAGCAACGGATCATTCTCAAACGGAAGTCCGCTGGACAACATTAATCCAAATGATGTGGCTTCTATCTAAGTATTAAAAGATGCTGCAGCGGCTGCAATTTATGGTTCGAGAGCTTCAAATGGGGTTGTTATTATTACCACTAAAAAAGGTAAAAAAGGTAAAACAAAATTTACTTTTAATATGTATGGCGGGGTCAATAAAGAAGCTAACCGCGCGGATATGCTTTCATCTCAAGGATGGATTGACAGAGCCAAAACAATGATTGATGCACAATGGGTAGGTTCAGGAATAGCAGGAGCATCTGCAAGCCAATCAAATGCAGAACGTATTGCGGCTTACAATTTAAAAAATCCAACAGCACCGCTTACAACAGCAAATACAAGGTATTATACTTATTTGTACGATGACAGATGGGATATTCCGGGACATCCAGGATTAGATTATATCGATTGGCAGGACAAAGTTTTCCGTACGGGAGAATTCAATAACTACCAATTATCTGCTTCTGGAGCTACAGATGCAGTAAATTATTATGTGTCTGCCAATTATCAAAAAAATACAGGATACATTGTAGGTACAGATTATTCATTATTCTCAGCAAGAGCAAATGTTGATGTTAAACTATCAGAAAGCTTTAAAATGGGAAT
>SYEI01000415.1 GCA_005800865.1 Bacteroidota bacterium
ATATGCATGCCGGTATCCCAATTTTAGCAACTAAGCTCCCAGACATTGAAAATTTAATAAATGCTTATCATATTGGAACATTTATCGAAAATCATGATCCAAAACATATAGCGTCTCAAATTCACGATTTTTTAATCAGTAAAGAATATTTAGAATATAAAAGTAATACAGTAATAGCAGCAGTTGCTAATAATTGGAGATCCGAAAAACAAAAGTTAATTCAACTATTCGAAAGTATCAAATAAGTTTACTTCCTTTCACCAATTTGTTGTCTCCACATGGCATAGTACAAGCCTTTTTCATTTAATAAATCTGCGTGTTTACCTTGCTCAATAATTTTACCTTGTTCTAATACAAATATTTTATCAGCATGCATAATGGTAGATAAACGGTGTGCAATTAAAACGGTAATTTGATCTTTCTTTGAAGAAATATTTCTAATGGTTTGCGTAATTTCTTCTTCAGTAATCGAATCTAAAGCAGAAGTAGCTTCATCAAATATTAATAAACGAGGATTACGTAATAACGCTCTAGCAATTGATAGACGTTGTTTCTCTCCACCTGATACTTTAATACCACCTTCGCCAATAGTTGTATTTAAACCATTTTCGGCACGTTTCAGTAAATTTTGGCAGGCTGCTTTTTGTAACACGTCATTTATCTCTTCGTCCGTAGCAGTTGGTTTTACGAACAATAAATTATCTTTAATAGTGCCGCTAAATAACTGAGCATCTTGAGTTACAAATCCTAATTGTTGTCTTAATTCCGTTAAGTCAATTTCTTTGGCATTTTTCTCATTGTAAAAAATATCACCTTCGTTTGGATTGTATAAACCAACTAACATTTTAACTAAGGTTGTTTTTCCGCTTCCTGATGGACCAACAAAAGCAATCGTTTCTCCAGCATTGGCTTGAAACGAAATATCTTTTACTGCATACGAATTAGCTGTTTGGTGTTTGAAAGAAATGTTTGAAAAACGTAAATTGTTTATCAATCCAATAGATTGAGGGTTTTCTGGTTTCGCTTCGCTTTTTGAGTTCATCAGCTTAGCATAATTTTCCATCGATGCTTTTGTTTCGTTATACGTAATAATTACATTTCCTAACTCTTGCATCGGATTAAAAATAAAGAAAGAGAAAAACATTAAGGTAATTAAATCGCCAGGTAAAATCGTTTTTTGAAATACATAATAGTATAAAACAAACACTAAGCAGGTTCTTACAAAGTGAACAGTTGAGCCTTGTATAAAACTTAAACTCCTAATGAAACGTACTTTTTTTAACTCTAAACCTAAAATTTTAATTGTTGTAATATTCAAACGTTCCACTTCCTGATTTGTTAAACCCAAACTTTTTACTAATTCAATGTTTCTCAAAGATTCAGTAGTAGCACCAGCCAAAGCAGTTGTTTCACCTAATATTTCTTTAGAGATTACTTTTATTTTTTTTCCTAAATAAGAGCTAATGACTCCAATAACGGGAACGGTGGCTAAAAACAAAAGAGATAATTTCCAATCAAATTGTGTTACATAAAACATCACAAAGCCAATTCCTACAATAGATTGGAAAACTAAAGAAATAGCGATAGTAATAAATTTCTCGCTATCAACTTTTACTTTTTGTAATTTACCCAAGGTTTCTCCACTTCGTTGATCTTCGAAATCTTGATAAGGCAATTGAAGTGCTTTTTGGATGCCGTCTGTATACATTTGAGCCCCAACTCGTTGAATAATTATATTAGTAAAATAATCTTGAAAGTTTTTTGCAATTCGAGATACCATTGCCGCTCCAATGGATAATAATAACCAAGGAATAATAGCTTTAGAGAAATCGGAGAATGTATTAAATGTATTAATTTTTATTGCAACATTGTTGATGGCTTTACCAGTAATAATGGAATCGCTTAACGAGAAACAAATATTAATTGTTGCTAAACCTAGAGCTAATAAAAGGTATAGTTTATATTGTTTGATGTTTGTATATAAAATGTTCATGATAGATATCTTAAAAAAGAGCATAAAATTACAACTTAAGAAATCATTAAATCAATTAATAATGAATAGTGAATAACTATTTAAGATTGATTAACGTTGTACTCAAACAAGCTTTAATTTAGTCCTATGAAATAGCCATGTTTCTTTGAGTGCAAAAGCATTAAAATAACATGGCTATACCATACGACCATTAAAAATAATATTAATCACGTATGAATTTTGGTATATGTTCTCTTAGTGTTATTCCATGTAGGAAAGAACCATCTAGCACCAGCGAAATGGTAACGCAATTATTATTTGGCGAAACCTACACCATAGTTGAAGACAGAGAAGATTGGATTCAAATTACGACCAATTTCGATAATTACCCTTGTTGGATAAGTGCCAAACAACATACTCGCATCACGGCAGCAGATTATAAATCTCTAGTTAATAATACTTTAAGTTCAGAGTTAGTTCAGGTAATTAGTAATGCCAGTAATAATTCTGTTTTCCCAATAACGGTTGGTGCAAGTTTGCCTAATTTTAAAAATGGAAAGTTAAAGGTTGGCGACGCTGAATATTTATTTGAAGGACAAACATCTGATATTCAAATTAAAAAGACAGTTAAAGATTTAAAAGATACCGCTTATTTATTTTTAAATGCACCTTATTTGTGGGGTGGTAGAAGTCCTTTTGGCATTGACTGTTCGGGATTTACCCAATTAGTATATAAATTAAATGGGTATCAATTACCAAGAGACGCTAGTCAGCAAGTTGAAATTGGAACACCTTTGAGTTTTGTTGAAGAAGCTGAAGCAGGCGATTTAGCTTTTTTTGATAACGAAGAAGGAAACATCGTGCATGTTGGTATGGTATTAGAAAACCAACAAATCATACACGCTAGCGGCTGCGTTCGTATTGATAAGTTTGATCATTATGGCATTTTTCACTCAGAAAATAAAAAATACTCACACATGTTACGTGTGATTAAAAAAGTCGTTTAATTTTATTAATTTTGTGCCCAAAACAATAACTTTAGAATTACGTTTACATTTTAAATCAAATACATTATAAATCTAATGAAAGATATATTCGAGAAAATAGAAAAAAACATGGGACCTATCGGAGAGCATTCAAAAGCATCTCACGGTTATTTTACATTTCCAAAATTAGAAGGAGATGTTTCTCCTCATATGGGTTTCAGAGGAAAACAATTATTAAACTGGAGTTTAAATAACTATTTAGGATTAGCAAATCATCCTGAAGTGAGACAAGCAGATATTGAAGGTGCTACTAAATTTGGTTTGGCATTGCCAATGGGAGCTCGAATGATGAGTGGAAACTCTGACTTACATGAGCAATTAGAGCAAGGATTATCTAAATTATCAAAAAAAGAAGATACGATTCTTTGTAATTTTGGTTACCAAGCAATGGTTTCTGCTATTGATGCATTAGTTGATAGACATGATGTGATTGTTTATGATGCAGAATCTCATGCTTGTATTTTAGATGGCGTTCGTTTACACATGGGTAAACGTTTTGTATTTAAACATAACGATATTGAAGATTGTGAAAAACAATTAGAGCGTGCTAAGCGCTTAGCAGATCAAACAGGTGGCGGTATTTTAGTAATTACCGAAGGTGTGTTTGGAATGCGTGGCGATCAAGGGAAATTAAAAGAGATAGTTGAATTAAAGAAAAAATTCACTTTCCGTTTATTCGTTGATGATGCTCATGGTGTTGGTACTTTAGGGCCAAACGGTGGTGGAACTGGTGAACAACAAGGTTGCCAAGATGGTATTGATATTTATTTTGGAACGTTCGCTAAATCATTTGCATTAATTGGAGGATATATTAGTTCTACTAAACAAGTAGTAACCTATTTACGTTACAATATGCGTTCTCAAATTTTCGCTAAATCATTACCAATGCCATTGGTTTATGGCTTGTTGAAACGTTTAGAGTTAATTAATAAACATCCAGAATACAGAACTAAATTATGGGACATTGCATCTGAATTACAAAAAGGTTTAGTTGACGCTGGATTTAATATTGGAGTAACAAATACACCTGTAACTCCTGTATACATGAACGGTTCAATTCCTGAAGCAACCAATATGGTAATTGACTTGCGTGAAAATTTTGGTATTTTCTGTTCAATGGTAGTTTATCCAGTAATTCCTAAAGGAATGATTATTTTACGTTTAATTCCAACGGCTATGCATACATCAGAAGATGTGAGATATACAATTGAGTGCTTCTCTAAAATTAAAGATAAATTATATGGAGGTCAGTATGTAGCTGACGAAATCAGAGAAGGTTTTTCTCAGGCTTTATAGTTTTGTCAAACCCTTACATTAACATACATACACACCATTTATCGAAAGATAATGGTGTGTTTTTGTTTAATAACCGTTTTGGTTTTGATAAAGAGATTTATCTGGAAAAATATTTCTCTATCGGCATTCACCCGTGGGACGCAGATTTACAAGTTTCGACATCGGAATTTGTAAAAATAATTCAACATCCAAATTGCTTAGCCATTGGCGAATGTGGTTTAGATAAAGTAATTGATGTTGATTTAGAACTTCAAAAAAAAGTATTTATCTCTCAGTTAGATTTAGCGGTTAAATTTCAAAAACCAGTCCTTATTCATTGTGTAAAAGCTTTTGATGAATTAATAAAAATTTGTTCTTCTTATCATTCTAAAATTCCCTTAGTTATTCATGGATTTAATAAGTCATTTCAATTAGCGAAGCAATTAACAGATAAAGGATTCTACATTTCTTTAAATCATTCTGTTTTCAAAAAAG
>SYEI01000416.1 GCA_005800865.1 Bacteroidota bacterium
AACATCTGATATTGACATCTGGATTAAAGATTCTAAAGAAAATAGAGAAGCTCTTCAAAAATCACTTCAAGAAACTGGACTGGACACTATTCCTAACCTACAAAATGTAGATTTCGTTCCTGGATGGTCTTCGATATATTTACCTTCTGGTTTTGAACTAGATGTGATGACAAAATTAAAAGGCTTTGAACAAGAAAAATTTGATGAGTGTTATGAAACTTCTAACGAAGCCATTATTGAAAATATTTCTGTTCGTTTCTTTCATATCAATCAGCTCATAGAATCAAAAAAGGCAGCTAATCGTTTAAAAGATCAATTAGATGTTGAAGAATTAGAAAAAATAAAACGTCAAAATAAATTATAATTATATATACATTCGTAAACTCAATAATTTTATATGAAAAACACAGCGCTTTCACAAAAACACATTTCTTTAGGAGCTAAAATGGTTCCATTTGCAGGATACAATATGCCTGTTTCTTACAGCGGATTAAACGATGAGCATGCAACTGTTAGAAATGCAGTTGGTGTTTTTGACGTTAGCCACATGGGTGAATTTATTTTAAAAGGAGATAAAGCTTTAGATTTAATTCAAAGAGTAACAAGCAATGATGCATCTGTTTTAACGGATGGTAAAGCGCAATACTCTTGTTTACCAAATAACGATGGTGGTATTGTAGATGATTTAATTGTATATCGTATTGACGAAAAAACATATATGTTAGTCGTAAACGCTTCTAACATTGATAAAGATTGGAACTGGATTAGCAAACACAACACTGAAGGTGTTGATATGAAAAACATTTCAGAAGAAACATCGCTATTGGCAATTCAAGGACCGAAAGGTTTAGAAACTTTACAAAAACTAACGGATGTTAAATTAGCTGACATTCCTTATTACTCGTTTGCAAAAGGAAAATTTAATGGTATTGACAATGTAGTGATTTCTAACACTGGTTACACTGGTGCTGGTGGTTTTGAAATTTACTTTAAAAATGAAGATGCCGAAAAAATTTGGGATGCTATTTTTACAGCAGGTGCTGAGTTCGGTATTAAACCAATTGGATTAGGTGCTCGTGACACTTTACGTTTAGAAATGGGCTTCTGTTTATACGGAAACGATATTGACGATACAACCTCTCCAATTGAAGCAGGTTTAGGATGGATCACAAAATTCACAAAAGACTTTACTAATCGCGCCGCTATTGAAAAACAAAAAACAGATGGCGTAACTAAAAAATTAGTAGGCTTTGAAATGATTGACAGAGGCATTCCTCGTCACGATTACCAAATTGCTGATGCTAATGGAAATATCATTGGTAAAGTAACTTCTGGAACTCAATCGCCAACTCTAAATAAAGCAATTGGTATGGGTTATGTAAACAAGGAATTTGCTAAAGCTGATACGGAAATTTTTATCGTCATTAGAGATAAAGCCATTAAAGCTCAAGTTTGTAAAATACCGTTTTTAAAGAAATAATTAAAATACTGTCACACTGAGCGGAGTCGAAGTGCATAGTCAAAAGTCTTCGACTCCGCTCAGACTGACAAAAAAACAAAACCAATGAACATAGAAGTTTGTTATACACCTCAAGCCTATAATCTTTTTCATAAAGACAATTCGATTGTGGTTGTAATTGATATTTTCAGAGCAACCTCGGCCATTGTTACTGCCTTTTATAATGGTGTTAGCAAAATGATTCCAGTTGCAACAGTAGAGGAAGCAAGAGAATATCAAAAAAATGGTTTCATGGCTGCGGCCGAAAGAGATGGAGAAGTGATTGAAGGTTTTGAATTAGGAAACAGTCCTTTTGGATACATGAACAGTAAAGTAAAGGGGAAAACCATTGCTATTTCAACGACAAATGGAACGCAAGCTATTGAAGCAAGCCGCAAAGCATCTAAGATTTTAGTAGGTAGTTTTTTAAATTTAGATGTCTTGTGCGAGTATTTAGCCTCTCAAAAAAAAGATGTGATTTTAGTTTGCGCTGGTTGGAAAAATAAATTCAATTTAGAAGACACTATCTTTGCAGGAGCTGTTGTAAAAAAATTAACTACCGAATCAGGTTTTGAAATTACTTGCGACTCTGCTATTGCCTCTAATCATTTATATATTATTGCTAAAGATGACTTGTTTGAATTTTTATCAAACTCTTCGCACCGCAATCGTTTAGCAAAATTAGATTTAGAACGTGATATTAAATATTGCTTAACGCCAAATCAATGCCCTGTTATTCCAGTAATGGAGGGGAAATACTTGGTAAAACTGTAATTATTTTATGGAAAACATTCAAGTTATTAGTAAACGTACTTCTGTTTTAATAAAAGATCAGGTATTTAGTTTAGTGATATTACCAACAGGTGATAAGAAAAAAACAAATATCATGTTCTTATGGTTATTGGCTTGGAGTGTAAGTGGCGTTATTGTAATGGCTAATTATTTTACCCTAACACAAGATAAAGCAAAAATGATGCTGATTGTTTGGTTAGCATTTTGGGCGTATTTTGAATTTAAAATTATCCGCGTATTTATGTGGAAACGTTTTGGTAAAGAAAAACTATGGATTAAAAATGGCAAGCTTTTGTATCAACAAGACATTAACGGCAAAGGCAAAATTAAAGAATTTGACTTGAATTTAGTTTCTGACTTTAGTTTAGTGGCTTTAACACCAGGCAGTATTGCTGATACATTTAGTCAAACCTTTTGGGTAAAGGGCGGCGAGCGTATTGAGTTTGATTGCCAAGGCAAAAACATAAGAGTTGGAATGCAATTAGATGACGAAGAAGCGAAAAAAATTATTGCAGCTTTGAATAAATTTTTGAAGAGTAAATAATTCGAAACTACACCTGTCAGGTTTTTAGCAAACTTATATAAAAACCTGACAGGTGTTTACTCAGCATCATAGGTAGTTAAATCATCCCTCCAATTATCTATCTTCAACTTTTTAAAAAAATCTTCTTCTTCAATCTCTAAAACGCAACCCGGTTGCAAATCTCCTAATTCTAAATCTTCAATTGATACACGAATTAGGCGTTTACAATGATGGTACACCGAAGATACCATTTTGCGTATTTGATGATACTTGCCTTCAGTTAGGGTTATCATTAACCAAGAACTTGGTAAGTCTTCTCTAAATTCGTGCGCACGCTTTGGCAAATTTGCAGGCTTTGCAACAATCTCAACTTCGCAAGGCGTTGTAGTATAATAACCACCACCTTTTACTCTAATAGTAATACCCGTTTGTAATTGAAGTAATCGTTCGGGTGTTACTACTTTTTCAACATGAACTAAATAGGTACGTTTATGTGGCGTATCACTTTCAAATAATAATTTAGTAACACGTTTATTAGTTGTTAGAATTAATAAGCCTTCCGAATTATTATCTAATCGTCCTATGGCATGTGTTCCTTCGGGCCAATCAAAATCAATATCGCCTAACAAATTAACCTTATCAGGGCTAACAAATTGCGACACCATTTTGTATGGCTTATTAATAATAAAGTAACGATTAGGATTTTGGTTCATTAACTGTTGGTTTATACCCAAATACTTTTAATAATATCCAAGTCACTAAAAAGCCTGCAATACCAGCCACTATAGAAAGCACGGTTGCCCCAATATAATAGACATATAAATTCTTCAGTGTTTCAACTGATAGTAGCTTTGTGAAATCTAAATTTACTTTTTGACCTAAAACAAATTCTCCAGTTTTTACACTAGCATATAATACAAACGGAATTAGTGGTGGCACAGAAATTTGTGCCGTTAAACCAACGATAATTTTGTTCAATTTAAAAAACACAGCAGTGAAAATAGCTAATGCAAATTGAAATCCCCAAATAGGAACAATTCCAAAAAACAATCCTACTCCTACCGACAATGCTTTTTTGTTAGTGCTTTCGTGAGCGGCAACTACCTCTGCTTTCCAAACTCTTTTTAAGTTTTTTAAATTAATGCTTCTCACTAGCATAACTGGTCTCCAAAATAAAGCCGCTAATATCACTAAGTAAGTATTTAAAAAACTGATGCGTGTGCTATCTCTGCTTGGTATGAAGTGCGAAACACGTTCTCCTTCTGGAGCGTAATACACACTTACAGGAACCGACACGACAGGAATTCCTCTCCAAGCTGCTTTTACAATCACTTCAATCTCTAATTCAAACTTAGTGGTGAACAACCATATTTTTTTTAAGCGTTGAACAGGATATAATCTGTAACCACTTTGTGTGTCAGGCATAGTAATACCTGTCTCAGCCCAAAACCAAAAATTACTGAACTTATTTCCGAAGGTACTTTTGTTAGGCACATTCTCAACCGTCATGTTTCTTGCGCCAATAATTAAACTACCAGGCTCTTTTTCTATTTTATCTAAAAATAAAATAAAATCTTTTGGATAATGTTGTCCATCACTATCAATACTAATCACATAATCAAACCCTAATTCAACGGCTTTTTTAAAGCCATTTCTTAACCCTACTCCTTTTCCTTGATTAACAGGATGTGTAACCACTTTTAATTGAGGGTACTTTGCTAAAATTTCAGCAGTATTATCGGTGCAGCCATCATTTACAATAATCACCTCATCGCAATACTCGAACGTTGATTGAATAACGCCTTCTATTGTCTTGGCATTATTATATGTAGGCACAAGCACGCAGCATTTAAGCTGTTTAAATTTTTGCTTTACTTGTAATTTGTGCTCCTGAGATTCGGTCATAACTAGACGGTAAAAATAAAAAAATATAGTTGCAAAAATCGTATTTCATTTTCTATTTATTCCCTAAGTTTGTAGTGTATGGCACGTATTATTAAATATTTCCTTTTTATAGTCGTTTTATTAGCGAATACAACTGTATTGGCTCAAAAAAGTGAGCCGAAAAAAAAGCTAACAAAAGCCGAAAAAAAAGAAAAGAAAAAACAAGAGA
>SYEI01000417.1 GCA_005800865.1 Bacteroidota bacterium
AATAAAAATCGCCACTTACAATATCTTTTGGTTTATATAATATAAACGCATTTTTTAATTTCGAGAAAATTAAATCTTTGGATGGTAAAATTGCTTCTTGAATACGTTTAGCATATTCGATGCTACTTGTAATGTCTCTGTTTTTTTCTGCTAATTCTTTTGTTCTTTCAAATACTTTATTTTCAAGAATCTTATTTTCTTTTTTAATAATATTTGTTCTGTATCTGAAAAATCCTACTACAGAAGCAAAAACAACAATTCCTGAAATTATGTAAAACCACATTGTTTTCCACCAAGGTGGAATTACTTTAATGGTAATCTCATAAGGTGTTTCACTCCAAACCCCATCACTATTAGTTGCTTTAATTTTAAAGGTGTAAGTGCCGCCAGGAAGTTCTGTATAAGATGCGTATCTAACATCAGAAGGAGAGGACCAATCTCGGTCATAACCTTCTAGTATGTACATGAATTTATTTTTTTCAGGTGATATATAATCTAGTGTAACAAACTGAAACGTAAAGTAATTTTCTTTATAAGATAGTTCAATGTACTTTTTAAAGAGAATACTACTATCTGTTGCTACGTCTTTTCCTTGTCGGCCAAATGAATAAATATAAGAGTTGGGTGTTGCTCTATTTTCTTTAATTTGACTCGGATCAAAATAGTTTAAGCCGGCTACGCCGCCAACTAAAATTTTTCCATCAGAACATAAGAAAGAAGCTCCTTGATTAAATTCGCGAGCTTGAATACCATCCTTGGTATTGTAATTTTTAAAAGCGCTCCCATTAATGTTCTCAATATTTGGATTAAACTTGGTTAAACCAAAGTTAGAAGGAAGCCAAAGATTATTGTTTTTATCAGGAATTGCATCGTATATATAACTATTTGGCAAACCATCTTTTTCTGTATAAACAGTAAATTGCTTCGTTTTATAATCAAATTTATTTAATCCATTATTAGTACTAATCCAATAAAGACCTTTAGAATCTTTGTAAATATTATTGACAGAGTTTGAACTAAGCGAGTTTTTATTATCAATATGTTTAAAGGTGGTAACAAATGGTTTTTCTGAATTTGTAATGAAATTTAGAATGCTTAATCCACCATTTAAAGTACCAGTCCATATAGTATTGTCTTCTTTATTTTCAAAAATGCAATAAATAGTGTTTGAAGGAAGCCCATTTGATTCTGAATACTGCCTGTAGCCCATTGTTTTTGGATTAATTGCAAATAGACCAGCAGCAAATGTCCCTGCCCAAATAATGCCATTTTTATCTTGTATTAGTTTTGTAATTGTTCCGATAGTGCTATTATCGCTTAATATTTGTTTTGATTTTTTTGTTTTTGGATTGTAGATTATAATTCCTTGACCATAACATCCAATCCAAATATTACCCTCCGAATCTTCTAATAAACTTAAAATAGTTTGAGCTTGGTGCTTTTTTAAAATATCAGAAACATCATTAAACTTTAACGACTTTTCATCTAAAGTAAATAATCCATCCGCTGTTCCAACCCAAATAGTTTTATCTTTTGTTTGCAAAAATGAATAGACATAATCGTTCGTTAAACCATTGCTTGCATTATAAAGAGGGAATTTGATTGAAGAAGGAAAATAAATAGAAATTCCTTTGTCCAATGTTCCTACCCATAAATTTTTTCTTTTATCTGTTAATAAAAAATTAATTTTATCATTTGAGAGTGAGTTTTGATCGAGCTCATTGTTTTTAATTAATGTAGAAGAACCATTGTTTATATTATATTTAATTAAACCTCCCCAAGTTCCCATCCAAATATAATTTTCATCCTGATCATTTGAGTATGAAACTATCCTGTTACTGTATCGTGAATCGGAGCCAAAATCAAAGTTGATAATTTTTTCAAACTTCTTTTCATTAGGATTAAACACTAAAATACCATCGTCTGAACCGCACCAGATATAACCATTCACTTCAGTAATGCAGCGGATGTTGATTTTTTCGGATATATCAACTTCGTGTTTTTTAGTTAAAATGTATTTAGGTACTTGGTAGTTAGTAAGTGTTTTTTTGTTAGAGTTATACTCAAAAAAACCATTGCCGTTAGATGCTATATAAATATGTTTTTTGGAGTCTTTAAAAATATAGGTTAAATTATCTGCAGATTCAATGTTTTCTGTTTTTACAACAGAGAATTGCTTAGATGCTTTATTAAATATGTTTAATCCTTCGTCAGTTGCTATTAATATCTCGCTTGAGTTTAAATCAATAATACTTCTTATCGAATTATTTGATAAGGTTTTTGAACCTAATCCAGCTTTGTAATTCGTAAAGGTTTCTGTATATTTATTATATACTGATAAACCTTGATCATTGGTTCCTACATAAATATAACCTTCATTGTCTTCAAACATGCAGTTAATGAAATTGGAGGAGATGGAAGTTTTTGAATTAAGATCTGTTTTAAATATTTTAATATGGTACCCATCGTAGCGATTTAATCCATCCTGAGTTCCAATCCAAATGAAATCTTGTGAGTCTTGAAATACAGTATTTACCGAACTAGCAGATAAACCTTCATCTATGCTTAAACGTTTGAATTTGATATTTTGAGCATAGCCAAAAGAAATTGCTAATAGAAATATTAGCGAACACAAAAACATTTTTATCTTTTGGTTGTTGTCTAAAAACATAACAAGTGTATAAATTTAATAAAAATTGTAAACGATTGTTATTTTTTATATTCTTGTATAAATTAACATATAGTGGATTTAAAGAACAGAAAAGATGTCGTTTTTTTAGTTTTAGCGGGTTTCTTTATTACAAATGCTATTGTAGCCGAATTAATTGGAGGTAAATTGGTTCAGTTTTTTGGCTTATTTACCCAAAGCATAGGTATTATATTGTGGCCAGTTATATTTTTATTAACAGATTTGATTAATGAGTATTATGGTAAAGATGGCGTTAGAAAACTAACCTACATCACGGTTGGTTTAATTTCGTTTACTTTTATTGTTCTTTCTGTGGCTTTAAGTATTCCCGCCACTTCCTTTTCTCCAGTTTCTGATAGTGTGTTTAATACTATTTTCGGACAATCGCAGTGGATTATTGTTGGTAGTATTATTGCGTTTTTATTATCCCAGTTAGTGGATGTGTATGTGTTTTGGATGTTTAAAAAAGCCACGGGCGATAAGCATATTTGGTTGAGAGCAACTGGTAGTACTATGGTGAGTCAACTTATTGATACTTTTGTAGTGCAGTTTATTGCTTTTGTATTGCCAGGTAAATGGCCTTTTTCTGAATTTTTGGTAAATGCAAGTTGGGGTTATGCATTTAAACTATTAGTGGCTTTGGCTTTAATACCAATGATTTACCTTGGACATTATGTTATTGGTAAGTATTTGAAGAAGCATACAACAGTTACTATTTAATCACTCAATCAACTCATACCTCGCTGCTGCAGTAACTTTATTCGTAGCATTAAAATGCCACCATTCGGAGGTAATAGTTGTAAAGCCTGCTTTCATCATCACCGTTCTTAGTAATAAACGATTGTTTAGTGCTTCTTGAGATAATTTTCCATTTTTAACAAATTCCTTTTCTCGTTTAGGTTCGCTTAATTCACCAAAAAAATCGAAAGCTGTTCCCATATTTAATAAGACATCGTTATCTCCAATAATACCAACGTCAACAGCAGCACCATAATTATGTAATGAAATATCCGAAGGATGAGCCAGGTAATTAATTTTATCTTTTGCTGGCATATCCAATTCGTCCCACATTTGTTTTTGAATATGTAAAGGTCGCACAGCATCAAATACAATAAGGTGATAATTTGGATATTGACTATTTAAAAACTGCTGAGCATTACTTAATTTAATAGCCACTTCGCATGGTAAATAACAATTTTGAAGACCATGATATAAATCTTTATTCAAAAAATTATGTGAGGTAGAGTAGTGGAGTACCACTCGAATATTAGAATCTAAAGAATTAATATTAACTAAGTGTTTAGCAATTAACAAAAGTTCTAATGCGCTGGTATCATGCGTTTTGGTTGTAGTTTTAGTAAGTTGTAAAACGGATTCTTTAATTACAGCAAAGCTATTTGGTTTGGTGTTGGTTGTACAACTCCAGATTAACAAAGAGAAAGCGGCAAACACATATTTCATTATTTTACTGGATACACCACATAGTTACGAGGTGTTTCGTATAAGGTAATTTCCAAATCATATTTGATATCAATCTTCACTCGAAGCAATTCATAAATAACTCGAGCAATATTTTCGGCAGTAGGATTTAAGGTTTTAAATTCTACCGTATCTAAATTTAAATTTCGGTGATCAAAGCGTTCTATAATTTCATCTTTAATGATGTCATTCAATATTTTTAAATCAAACACATAGCCAGTTTGTTCATCTACTTCTCCTACTATTTTTACAATTAAATCGTAATTATGCCCATGATAGTTGGGATTGTTACATAATCCAAATACTTCCTCATTTGTTTTTTCGTCAAATAAAGGATTATTTAATCGGTGAGCAGAATTAAAATTGGCTTTTCTAAAAACAGCAGTTCTCATTTTATTTTGATTACAAATCGAGTACGAATATACGAATCTATGTTTGCATTGTATATTCCTATTATTCCTAATCACTGATGTTTGCAATAGGTTTCTATGAGTTGAATGGCCATTTCATCGCCCAAACTATCAGCTTTGTTTAAATCATCACAGGCGCCATGTTTGTCCTTACTAGCAAACTTTACAGCCGCTCTATTTACAAAAGCACCAGCATAATCGTATTTTAGTTTAATGGCATAATCAAAATCCTTTAAGGCTTCAACAAACTGCCTGCTTTCGCCTTTTGCCACACCTCTATAATTATAGCTTACGGGATTCTTAGCATTTAATTTTATGGCAGTATCAAAATCAACAATAGCTCCTGTGTTATCTCTTGTTTCAATTTTGCAAGCCCCACGAGAAATAAGCGCCCCTTCTTCATCGGGAAAAGCCTCTAAATACACATTCCAATCGCTAATCGCATTTTTATAATCTCGCAATTCAAACCTTGCTTTGGCTCTTGTTTTATAGGCGTTGTAATTTGGATTTTCGGCAGGTGCTAATTTTATGGCTTCTGATAATTCTTTAATACAATAGGCATATTCTTTCATTGCAAAGCGTATTTCCCCTCTCAAATAAAGCACATCCATATATTTTGGCTTCAAATCTATTGCTCTTAAGCAAGCGTCTAAAGCAGGTTTATAGGCTTTGCCATCATACATTAGTTTTGCCTGGTAGTAAAATAGTTCAGCGTCATCTGTATTTAATGCTGCGGCAGAATCCAATGTGGCTTTAGCTTCTTTAAATTTTTTGGTTTCGTAATACAAAATGCCCATGGTTTTTTGGCTTTCGTAATTATCTGGCGTTATTTTTTGTGCAGCTTGTAAATCTTTTTCTGCGCCTTTGTAATCCTGTGTTTTTAGTTTTGCTAGTGCCATTTTGTTATAAGCTTCTGTATAATCAGGCTTTATTTTAATAGCTTTCTTAAAAAGAGTAATCGCGTCCTTGTATTTGGCTGAGTCCAAAAGCTTACAAGCATCTTTGTAAATCTCAACTTCAGCAGTTTTAGTAGTGTCTTTTTTTTGAGAGAAACAAAACGTAGAACACAGACAAACGAATATGACTAATATTAATGGTTTAATACCGTTCATCAAAAAATATTTTGTTTTTTGTTTTGGATGACTAAATTTACGTAAACAATTTAAATATTAAAAACTATGCCATTCATTATTTTTATTTTAGTCTTCGGATTACTATTAATTTTCTTAAGCTTTGTAACAGTTCAGCAAGGAACTGTAGCTGTTATTACTGTCTTTGGTAAATACCGTAGAATTTTAACACCAGGTTTAAGTATGAAAATACCTTTTATCGAAAAAGTGTATAAAAAAATCTCTATTCAAAATCGTAGTGCTGAGTTAGGCTTTCAAGCAGTTACCATTGATCAAGCAAATGTAAACTTCACAGCTATGTTATTATATGCTGTAGTTAACCAACAAGAAGAGTCTATTAAAAATGTGGCTTTTAAGTTTGTTGACGATAAAAACTTAATGCAAGCATTAGTGCGTTCAATCGAAGGTTCAGTTAGAGCGTTTGTTGCTACTAAAAAGCAATCAGAAGTATTATCTTTAAGAAGAGACATCGTTGAAGCAGTTAAAGAACAATTAGACGTGATGTTAGAAGAGTGGGGATACCATTTAATTGATTTACAATTAAACGACATTACCTTTGATGAAGAGGTAATGCGCTCCATGGCAAAAGTGGTAGCAAGTAATAACTTAAAAGCTGCTGCTGAAAATGAAGGTCAGGCTTTATTAATTACTCGTACTAAAGCTGCTGAAGCTGAAGGTAACTTTATCAAAATTTCAGCTCAGGCAGAAAAAGATGCCTCTCAATTAAAAGGAGAAGGTATTGCTTTGTTCCGTCAAGAAGTAGCTAAAGGTATGGCAGGAGCAGCTAAAGAAATGGAAGAAGCG